>JAJRXB010000197.1 GCA_024276515.1 Chloroflexota bacterium | reverse complement strand
TGCGTGGTGCGTGGTGCGTGGCGGATGCAAAATACGAAGTACGCAATACGCAATACGCACTAGCGCCGATAAGCCGGCACATAGAACGGCCGCTTGACGATTTTGGCTCTTTTCGGTTTGTTTCGGATGACGATCTCGATTTCGGTGTCGAGGGCCGAAATTTCGCGGGGCACGTAGGCCAGACCCAGATAGCGACCGGTGGTGGGAGAGAACATGCCGGTGGTCACGTCGCCCACGTCCATCCCGTCGTGGAGTACTTCGTAGCCGTGGCGAGGAACGCCCCGGTCTACCATCTCGAACCCGACCAGCAGGTAATCAGGCCCTTCGAGCTTTTGCTTAAGCAAGGCGTCGCGGCCGATGAAGTCTTTGTCGAAGCTGACGGCAAAGCTGAGGCGGGCCTCGACGGGGGTGATGTCGGCAGTGAGTTCGTGGCCGTAAAGGGGCATGCAGGGTTCAAAGCGAAGGCTATCGCGGGCAGCCAGTCCGATAGGCTTGACTCCCTCCGGCTCGCCCTCTTTCAGGATGCCTTCCCACACCTTGAGGGCGTGCTCGGCGGGGAAGAAGAGCTCAAAACCGTCTTCGCCGGTGTAGCCGGTGCGCCCCAACAAAACGGGCACGTCCTCGAAGATGGTGTCGGTGACGGCGGTGAAGCGGGGGACGGCCTCCAGGTCCACGTGGGTGAGGCGATTCATAATCTCCGGCGCTTTGGGGCCCTGGAAGGCAAGCATATAAGTTTCGTCGGAGAGGTCGCGCACCTCCACGTCGAAGTCGCCGGCGTGAGCCTGGACCCAGGCCACGTCTTTCTCCCGGTTCGAGGCGTTGACGGCCAGGAAGAAGTAGGGGCGGTCTTCCGCACCAGAACGGTCGGGCAGTTTGTAGACGAAGAGGTCGTCCACGGTGCCGCCGTCGGCGTAGCACATCAGGGCGTAATGAGCGTCGAAGAGCTTCATCTGCCGCACGTCGTAGGTGATGAGCTGGTTGACGAAGGCTTCGGCCTGGGGACCGCGCACGTCCATCTGCCCCATGTGGTCAATGTCGAACAGACCGGCGGCCCGGCGGGTGGTGTGGTGCTCTTCGATAGGACCGGTGGGGTATTGGACCGGCATCTCCCAGCCGGCGAAGGGGACCATCCGCCCGCCGTGATCCACGTGCCACTGGTACAGGTTGGTTCGTTTCAGGGTTTCTGTCATAGAATCACCTCCAATCTTCGACGAGATCTCTCGGAAAGGGCCGTTCGCATCACCCTTCGGGCTCTTCGCCGGGGATGCTCGCTCCGCCGATGCGAGGAGGAGCAAGGCGTCCCCAGATGCCGAAGCGTTAACCTCGTTTGGAGATCTTCCGAGAAAGCTCCGACGCAAAAAAGCGGACGCATTGAACAACGCGCCCGCGACTCTGTCCTGGACCTGAGAGATTCGCCCCGTCAACGAAAGTGTGGTGGCGGGGGGGTTGCCCCTTCGGTGCGGCGTATAGCCGACTCTCCAGAGGGCCGTCGGCAGGCGATCCTTTTGCCTGAGAGTGTCGCTCGCGGGATTGGCGGTCCGGCGAACTTGCCCCTTCGGCGGCTCGGGGGTGGAGCTCTCTCTCGCCTGCGTCATCCGGCAGGTGTTCGGTTGTCGGACAAATCCAGTGTATCATACGGGGGCGGGTTTGTCAATCTTTTTTCGCCGAATGAGCCAGGCATGCTATAATCAGGCGACCGAGTCTCTGATGCCGGAAGGTAGACCGCTCTCGATGACCTTTTCCTTCGACCTCATCAAAGAAGACGACCGAACCGCCGCCCGCGCCGGGATGATGCGCACCCCCCACGGTGACGTCCCCACGCCGGTTTTCGCTCCCGTCGGCACGTTGGCCACGGTGAAGGCGATGACCCCCGCCGACCTGCACGAACTGGGAGCAACGCTCATCCTGGCCAACACCTATCATCTCTATTTGCGTCCCGGCGCCGACCTGGTGGCGCGGATGGGCGGGCTGCACCGTTTTATGGGCTGGGATGGTCCCATCCTCACCGACTCCGGCGGCTTTCAGGTCTTCAGCCTGGAGGGACTGCGCCAGATCACCGACGACGGCGTCACCTTCCGCTCGCACATTGACGGCTCGATCCACACCTTCACGCCAGAGCTCGTCATCACTGCCCAGGAGAAGCTGGGGGCCGACATCATCATGGCCTTCGACGAGTGCCCCGATCCCACTGACTACGATTATAATGTACAGGCGATGGAACGAACCCACCGCTGGGCCGAACGTTGTCTGGCGGCCAAAACCCGCGACGACCAGGCCCTCTTCGGCATTGTGCAGGGGGGCGTCTTCGCCGACTTGCGGGCGCAGAGTGCCGAGTTTCTCACCTCGCTGGACTTCGCCGGCTACGGCATCGGGGGGCTGAGTGTGGGCGAGACAAAAGCGGAGATGCACGCCATGCTGGAGGTGCTGCACCCGTTGCTGCCCCGTCACAAGCCGCGCTACCTGATGGGCGTCGGCAGTCCAGAAGATCTGTTTGAGTGCGTAGCGCGCGGGGTGGATCAGTTTGACTGTGTGCTGCCGACTCGCATCGCCCGCAACGGAGCGGCTCTGACCCGCCGGGGCCGGCTCAACCTGCGCAACGCCCGGTTCGCCGACGACCCGGCGCCCATCGAGGAAGACTGCCCGTGCTACACCTGCCGCACCTTCAGCCGCGCCTACCTGCGCCACCTGATCGTCGCCAAAGAGATCACCGGCCTGCGGCTGACCACGTTGCACAATCTGCACTTTATGCTCGAGACGATGCGTCGCATCCGCCGGTCCATCCTGGATGGCACCTTTGCCGATTACAAAGCAGAGTTTCTGGCATCGTACCAGCCGGTGCCTGGAAAGTAACGCGTGAAACGTGGTTATGGCAGCAGGTGCTCTTCAATTTCGCGGATCAGAAAAGGAAACGAACCTATGTCATTATTTCACGCCCTCATCCTGGGCATCGTACAGGGTGCTACCGAATACATCCCGGTTTCGAGCTCGGCCCACCTGGTGCTGGTGCCCTGGTTGCTGGGCTGGCCCGATTCCCCTTTCACCTTTGAGGTGCTGGTGCAGTGGGGCACGCTGGTAGGAGTGTTCGTCTACTTCTGGCGGGATTTGTGGGACATCACGCGCGACGTGGCCCTGGGCCTGGCACGTCGTCGCCCCTTTGAGACAGCCTCGGCCCGGCTGGGCTGGTACATCGTGCTGGGGACCATCCCGGCCGTGGTTTTTGGATTCTTTCTGAAAGACATCTTCGAGGCCGCCTTTGGCGCGCCCGTCTTTGTCGCGGCGCTCTTGCTGGGGACAGCCGCCATCCTGGTCATCGGCGAACGCTTTGGCCGGCGGGAGCGGGCGTTTCGAGATTTTGGCTGGCTCGACGCGCTGGTGGTGGGACTGTGGCAGGCGACGGCCCTCTTCCCCGGCATCAGCCGCAGCGGCTCGACCATCGGCGGGGCGATGCTGCGCGGCTTCGACCGGCCGGCGGCCGCCCGCTTCAGCTTTTTGCTGTCGGTGCCGGCGCTGCTGGGGGGTGGGGTGCTGGCTATTGGTGACCTGCTGAAAGCCGGGACCCTGCGGGCAGACCTGCCAGCGCTGGCGGTCGGTTTTGCGGCGGCGGCGATCAGTGGTTATCTGTGCATCCGCTGGCTGCTGGCCTATCTTCAGCGCCGCAGCCTGACCCTCTTCGCCGTCTATTGTGCCCTTTTTGGCCTTTTCAATTTGGTCGTTGCGTTGGTGCGAGGATGGCAATAGCAAATGGCAAATCGCAAGTAGCAAATAGCGGTCGTCCATCGTCCATCGTCCATCGTCAATTGGCGGCTGTCGGCTATCTGCTATCGGTTATCTTGCTGGCCGGCTGCGGCGCGACGGTGGAGCCGCCGACGCCGGTCTATCTCAAGGCAGGCGGCTCTACGGCGATGACGCCTTTGATGGAGGACCTGGCGGCTGCCTTTCACGGACGCCAAACCTTCGTGACGATTGATATAAGCGGTGGCGGGTCGGCGTTGGGACAGGAGATGGCGGCGACAGGTCAAGTGGACCTGGGACTCACCTCCTGGCTGCCCGACGGTCCGCCGGACGGCCTGGAGGCGACTGTCGTCGCCCGCGACGGGATTGCCCTCGTTGTGCACCCCACCAATCCCATCACCGGCCTGACGCTCATCCAGGCCCACGACTTGTTTTCAGGTCGCGTCGCTGATTGGGAGCAGGTGGGAGGGACGCCGTCCCCGGTGCAGGTGATCAGCCGGGAGGATGGATCGGGGACACGCGCCGCGTTCGAGGCCATGGTGATGGGGGGCGACCGGGTGACTCCTACGGCGTTGGTGATGCCCGGCAGCCGGGCAGCGGTGGATTACGTGGCCCGTGACCCCCGCGCCATCGGCTACGTCTCGATGGGGTACGTCAACGGGGAGGTGCGGGTGTTGTCGGTTGAAGGGCTCCTGCCGACGCCGGAAAGCGTGTCGCGGAGTGAGTATCACCTCACCCGGGAATTGGTGGTCCTCAGCCGGCCGGGGGCCTCGCCCCAGGCGCAGGCTTTCCTCGATTTTGCCCTCAGCCCGGCCGGGCAGGCCATCGTCGCCCGGCGCTACGGGCGGGTGCGGTGACACGAAATCTGTGGATTTTTATGCCTGCCTGAGTAGTAGCGCGCAAACATTTTATGGAAGCTGATACGTTTCCTGGTCTAGCAAGAGACTCACCCCACACCGAAGATTAGCCACCCAATCTATGAATCGCTTGACCATCGCTTCGCCTTCGAACATTGCCCCGTGCTGCGGCGCGATCCTCTCAATGTCCATGTGCCATATCATTCTGGCCCATTGGCGGCATATCTTCTCGGAGGGCATGTAGCGGCGGTGAAACCCTTCCATATATTGCAGATGGGCTTCAAAGTCGGTCACCGTATGATACTGGTTGTCCGGCGGCAACAACGAAGCCCCCAGATCTCCGGTGAACAACGTTTTCGACACCGTATCGTACACCTGAATATTCCCCGCCGAATGGAGGAAATGCGCCGGTATCAGCACCACCTCCGCGCCGTTGAGATCAACTCGCGTCCCTCCGTCGGGTATGGATAGCACTCGACCTTCTGTAAAACTCTTGGTGCAGAATGAGGGGACAAACCGCAGCCAGAGGGATGGGAAGCATATCTTGGCATCCGTGATCAACAGAAACCCGTTTAACCCGGCCCCCACGTCAGGGTCCTGGTGAGAGAGGATGATATATTCCAATTTCTGCGGTGGCAGAAACGACGACACCTCTGCCACCAGACTGGGAAACAGCTTGTTGCCCCCGGGGTCAAGCAGCATCCCTTTCTCCCCATGGATGACAAGATATTGATTGGCCTGTACCTCTCCCTCTCCCGAAAGGTCGTCAAACCGGATACACCGATGTTCGCCATTGTTGAAAAATTCTGTTGCCATTGCGTTTCCCTCCGTCGTAGTGTTCTCGAAGATGCCAAGAGCGCAAAGAAAAACGGTCACCACTCAGGTGCCCGGCACCTATGCCCCGGCTTCGGAAGTTTTTCGGGGACGATTTCGCCGGCAATCAAGCCGGACGATGGGCGTAATTATGCTGGCCAAGGGGATCATTGGAAACTTCCGAAGTCTCAAGTTGACGCACATGGAGTGACCAGGAGGCATTATATCAAGTTCTGGCATTCCCGTCAACGCGCATAGTCTTTCCCCGGCGCTCTTCTTAACCCAGGTGACAGTCACCTCCGAATCTTTTGGCGAGAGGAAGGCACTTGACAACCATTTCTTACCGTTTTTGCCAACGTGTCATGCCGAACAAGGTGACTGTCACCTTGCTCGCGCTAGAACGTTGAAAAGCCCTGGTCTTTCCCCGCCGGCGGCGTTGTCACAGTTCCCCGCCTGTGCTATACTCAATGTGTCGGACTCTGGTGTATTGAGGAGTGAGCGTACCTTCCCGGCCCGCTGCGCAGGAGACGGGTCGGGGCGGCGTGGCAACAGGCCGTCGAGGAATTGCTGATGAACGTCAGGGCCAATCAGTCTCAACCCCCGTCAGAAACCCGGCCCACTGTGGCCACTGCGCCCGGCAAGGCCATTCTTTTTGGCGAGCACGCCGTCGTCTACGGCCGGCCGGCGATTGCGGTGCCCGTGACCGACGTGCAGGCCAGGGCCACGATCACCACGGGCGAACGGGGGACCGGCGTGCGCCTGGTGGCCGCCGACCTGCCTGCACCCGACGGGCGTCCCGGCGGGCGGCGCTACCGGCTGCGCGACGCGCCCGCCGACGACCCTCTGCGAGCCATCGTCGAACTGGCCCTGGCCGCCTTTGCCCCAGGGGGACCAACTGGCGCCGGCGTCGGTGGTCTCGACTCCGAACCCGACTTGCAAGTCACCGTCACCTCTACCATCCCCATCGCGCGTGGGCTGGGGAGCGGCGCCGCCGTCGCCACGGCTGTGGCCCGCGCCATCGCCCGCTACTTCGGACAGCTACCCCGGTCCGACGAAATCTCCCGTCTGGTCTACGAAGTTGAAAAATTGCACCACGGCACCCCCAGCGGCATCGACAACACCGTCATCGCCTACGAGCAGCCGGTCTATTTTGTGCGGGGCGAGGGGATGAAGCGGCTCTCGGTGGGGGCCCCACTGAGCCTGGTCATCGCCGACACGGGAGTGGTCAGCTCTACCCGCGAAGTGGTTGGCGACCTGCGCCACCGCTGGCAGGCCCAGCCCGAACGATACGAGGGACTGTTCGACGAAATTGGCGCCATCGCCCGGCTGGCCAGGTCGGCCATCGAGCGCGGCGACCCCCGTGCCGTTGGTCGGCTGATGGACGAAAACCACGAATTGCTGATGACCATCGGTGTATCTTCGCCCGAACTCGACAGGCTGGTGAAAGTCGCCCGGGCGGGCGGCGCGCTGGGAGCCAAGATGTCGGGGGCTGGCTGGGGGGGCAACATGCTGGCGTTGGTCGAGTCCCATCGCGCCCAAATTGTCGCCGATGCGTTGTGTCAGGCCGGCGCAGCTAGTACCATCTTCTCACAAATCTCGTAATTCCCACCCCTTGCGTCGCCCGAATCTTGTGTTAGAATAGTTATATCCGACACAAAAGCAGGTGACAGTCACTTGAACTGGCGCAAAAGTGACTGTCACCTCAGCACAACAACTCTAAATAGAAACTGCTCTTTGGAATCTCCCATAACTGCAATCGGTCGAGACCCTCTGTTTCACTGGCAGGTGATCGCACGTGAGTAGCCTTGTTGGCAAAACCCTGGGCAAATATCGGATATTAGCCCGGCTGGGCCGGGGCGGCATGGCAGAAGTTTACAAAGCTTACCAGCCGAGTCTCGACCGCTATGTGGCCATCAAAGTGCTCCACAGCCACCTGGCAGAGGACGAAGACTTCGTCGGGCGTTTCGAGCGGGAAGCGTCGGCGGTGGCTCGCTTGCGCCATCCCAACATCGTCCAGGTCCACGACTTCGACCACGTGGGCGACCTGTACTACATGGTGATGGAGTTCATCGAAGGCCCCACCCTCAGGACCGAACTCCGCGAGCGCAGCCTGCCGGGCAAGAGATTCACGCTGCCCGAAATCGCTCGCATCTTTGGCGCGTTGGGCAGCGCCATCGACTACGCCCACGAGCAGGGCATGGTCCACCACGACCTGAAGCCTGCCAACATCATGCTCACCACCCAGGGGCAGGTGGTCCTCACCGACTTCGGCACGGCCAAAATCGTAGGTGGCTCCACCCAAACCCTCACCGGTGCGGTGTACGGCACGCCGACTTATATGTCGCCGGAACAAGGCCAGGGGCGACGAGGGGACGAGCGCAGCGACATCTACTCGCTGGGAATCATCCTCTTCGAGATGGTCACCGGCCGGGTCCCCTACGACGACGATACCCCGTATACCATCATCATCCGCCACATCAACGACCCGATGCCGTTGCCCAGTTCGCTCAACCCCGACCTCCCCCCAGAGGTGGACCAGGTCGTCCTCAAAGCGACTGCCAAATCCCCCGATGATCGCTACCAGACCGGACACCAGCTTGCCCGTGCCCTCTACGACGCGGTTGGACTTTCGGACGAGCAAACCCTGGTCAGCGCGCCGGTTAAACCGCTGGCCGAAGCGCCACGACCGCCTCTTATGGATTCGGAGGCCGAATTTCCTCCCTACGTGCCCACCGAGGCGGTGGAAACCCCTTCGCTCGACAGCACGACCGCCCAGAAGCCGTCCGGCTCCCTGCCCTGGTTGGGAACGCCCCTCATCGCTGCTATGGTTGCCCTTTTGCTGTTGATTGGGTTGGCGGGCGCTTTTGTGTTGGGACAGAGCAGCCGCCAGCGGGGTGTGGAGGCCACCCAATCCGCGCTGATGGCGACAGCCGGGGCTGCACAAACCGCCACCGCCCAGGCTCTCGCCGCCGCGCCAACACCGACGCCGACGCCCTCACCGCTCCCCACCGACACGCCCTCGCCCACCGGCACTTTTACCCCCACGTCCACCGAGACCCCCTCGCCGACCAGCACCCCCACGCCCATCCCCTCGCCCACGCCCACCGAGACTCCTACCTCCACCCCCACCCCGGTGCCGGTGCCAACAGATACCCCGCTCCCACCTTCGGTTGGCCCCGCCGATCTATACAACCGCATTCTGTTCAAAACCGACCGGGCCGGCGCCGTCCAAATCTATTCGATGAATCCCGACGGCAGCGACCAGCGTCCGCTCTCGAACCCAGTCATCTACAACGAACTCGCAGCACTGGAGGCTCTCTCGCCCGACCGCAAACAGCAGATCGTGGTACGCACCGAGGGCAATGCCGAACTCTGGCTGATAACGCTCGACGGCAGCCAGGACGAATGGCGGATCACCTACACCCCACAAAACGATTACGACCCCGTCTGGTCGCCGGCCGGTGACCTCATCGCCTTTGTCTCCGAGCAAACCGGCAACGGCGACATCTACATCTCCACCCCGCTGGGCTTTGCCGCGCAACGCATCACCTTCAACGAGGACCCCTTCGACAAGCACCCCACCTGGTCTCCCGATGGCAGATACCTGGCCTTTTGGTCCAACGCCCAATTTGGCCTGCGCCAGATTTACGTTTACGACATCTGGACCAACGAGACGCAAATCGTGGGAGGCGGCCCTTTCAACGATTGGGACCCGCTGTGGGTGAAGTAGGGGCAACTCTTCTCTAAAAGGAGCCCGGCGGCGATGTCCCCTGGGCGCTCCTGGCTTTGCCCATTTTCTCTACTTCGTGTATCATCTTTCCCAACCCTGTGACCGAGGTAAACACATTGAAGATACTCGTAACCGGCGCAGCCGGGTTCATTGGCAGCCACCTGGCCGAAACGTTGTTGGGCCGGGGCGACGAGGTGATCGCCCTCGACAATTTCAACGATTACTACAGCCCGGCCCGCAAGCGGGCTAACGTCGCTCCCTTCCGGGATCACGCCCGCCTCATCTTTTACGAGGCCGACATTCGCGACGCCGACCGGATGCAGCAAATCGTCGCCGCCCACCAGCCGGACGTGATCGCCCACATAGCAGCTATGGGCAACGTTCGCTATTCTATCGGGCGTGCCTCCCTCTACACCGACGTCAACCTGCGGGGGACGGTCAACCTGCTCGAGGCGGCGCGCTGCGGCGACGTGTCCCACTTCGTCTTCGCCTCCACCTCTTCGGTCTACGGCAAGACGGACCGCATCCCCTTCGAGGAAAGCGATCCGTGCAACCACCCGCTGGCCCCCTATCCCGCTACCAAAAAGGCAGGCGAGGTGATGGGCTACACCTACCACAACTTGCACCGATTGAACTTCACCGCTCTGCGCTTCTTCAGCGTCTATGGCCCCCGGGGCCGTCCCGACATGATGCCCTTTATGGTGATGCACCGCACCGTCAACGATCAGGAGATTCTGCTTTTCGACGCCGGGCAAATGAAGCGGGACTGGACGTACATTGACGACATCGTCGCCGGCGTGATCGCCGCCATAGATCGCCCGCTGGGCTACGAAATCATCAACCTGGGGCGGGGTGAGCCGGTGCTGATGGCCGACTTCGTGGAAATCATCGAGCGGCTGGTGGGCAAGCCGGCCATTCTGTCCACGCCCCCTGCGCCCCCCAGCGAGCCCAAGATCAACTTCGCCGACATCAGCAAGGCGCGGCGACTCCTGGATTACGACCCCAGGACGGCCGTCGCCGACGGGCTGGCCCGTATGTGGGACTGGTATCGGCGTGAGATAGCGCGCAAAGCGTAAAGTGTTTGGGGAGGGTGCTGGTCAACGTGGGGGAGGTGGGGGAATTGAGCCATGAATAGACAAAGCGTGCCAGAACCGACCCGGCCCCATCACGCGGCGGGCACCCGGCGCGAGTTCGCGCTGATTCTGACGCTTTTCGTCGCCTTCCGGGCGATGACGCTGCTGGCCTTTCGCCCCGGCGGTCAGGTGCTCGACTTCTCCGACTTCTATTGGTACCGCGAGTTCGCGCAACTCACCCGCCAGGGATACATCCCCTACGTCAACCTGTGGACAACTTACCCGCCGCTTTTCCCCTTTCTGATGATCGGGCTGTGGCGAATCAGCAGCCTGCTGCCGCCGTGGGAATTTCCCAATCTGTGGTTTTCGCTGCTGCTGGGGGGGACCTTTCTCCTCTTTGAGACGGGCAACCTGGTTCTCATCTATGCCATCGCCCGCCGGCTGAGCGATCAGCGCACCGCGCTGCGGTCGGCCTGGTTTTACACAGCCCTTTTCACCCCGGTTTACACACTCACCGGCTGGTTCGAGAGCTATCCTCTTTTCTTCTTTTTGCTCAGCCTGTATCTGTTGCTGCGCCGTCGCCCCCTGTGGAGCGCGCTGACGACCGGCGTCGGCTTTATGATCAAGCTCATCCCGTTGATTCTATTGCCCATTGGGGTGCGAGTTTGCAAATCAACAAATCAACGAATCGGCAAATCGGCAAATCAACCACTCGGCAGGATGGGGGCAATTCGCCGGTTTGCAGATTCGCAGATTCGCAGATTCGCAGATTTGATATTTTACGTCGGCGTGTTCGGGCTGACGGTCGTCGCCATCGGGCTGCCCTTTTATCTGCTCAATCCACGGCTGGTGTGGGGACCACTGGTCATCAGCGGCGTGCGCGAGCCGTGGGAGACAGTGTGGGCGCTGCTGGAGGGGAAATTTGGCTACGGGGTCATCCCCCTGGACATGCGGAACGTTGCCTGGACCCCGGCGACCGGCGCTGGCTCCAGTCTACCCTGGTTCTGGGTCACCCTGACCTTTGGGCTGATCTATCTGTGGGCCTACACCCGCCCCTTCGACTGGAAAGCGCCGCGCAACGTGGTGGCCTTTACCGGCTTCACGCTGACCCTCTTTATGCTCTACTCCAAGGGCTACAGCCCGCAATGGCTGGGCTGGGTGCTGGCCTTCGTCGCCCTGCTGCTGCCCAACCTGCGTGGCGCATTTTACGCGGTGGTGACCGGCCTGCTCAACCTGATCGAGGCCAACGTTTTCTTCACCATCGTGCCCGACGAGCACTGGCTGCTGACCGTCACCGTAGGGTTGCGAACGCTGATTTTCGTCCTGCTGGCCGTTGAATTTCTGTTCATCGTCCAGCCTCATTGGCTGACGCCGACCCTCCGCCGCGTCCGGCGCTGGGGGCTGATTGGACTGGCGAGTCTGCTGCTGGTGGGGAGCGTCCCGGCCGGCGCGCGCTTCGTCCGCGCCTATTTCGACGTGCGTTATCAGCTTTCTCCCTACCGGGCGACCATCGAGACACTCCGGGCCGAAAATGCGCCGGGGGCGGCCCTCATCCTCACCAGCTACGATCACCAGGCCTACGACTGGCTCTACCCTTATCTCCGGCGCAACTTCACCTTTTACATGCTCGACGACTACGCCCCGCCGGGCGAGTCGGTAGAGGCACGCACCGTCGCCCGCCTGGAGCGGATTGCAGCCGACCATCGCGACTGGTGGCTCTTTGACGGCGACCCCACCACCGAATCGCCCTCCGAAGCGGCTGCCGGTCGCTGGCTGGCCGCGCACGGCACTCTCCTCGACGTCCGCGAGGGTGATGGCGGACGGCTGTATCACTTCGCGGTGGAGCCGTGAACCTGGCGTGGCTCGGTCGGAGACCGGCCACAGCGAAGGTCGGAGACCAGCGGAGGCCGTAGTAACGACTTCAGTCGTTTTGGCCTGTAGTGGGGTCGGTCGGAGACCGGGCACAGCGCTCGGTCGGAGACCGGCCACAGCGAAGGTCGGAGACCGGCCACAGCGGAGGTCAGAGACCAGC
>JAJRXB010000196.1 GCA_024276515.1 Chloroflexota bacterium | reverse complement strand
TAATCCCTCACCTCCTTTCTCCGTTTCGACCCAGGCCACACCCACTCGGAGGGAATTTTCAGTTGGCGGCGGGTGTGATATAATCTACCCGCTCCCGCCGAATGTGGCCTGGGGGCCGAGGGGAGCCGTTTGCGGTGCTTGCGGTTGGGGACCGGAGCAAACGGCTCCCTCTCTATTCTGTTGTCTATCGCGCGTGTCGGCTATGGAAAGCCGACCTGCCTTATATGGGGGATAAAGGCGCATACATCCCCGTATCTGGTAGGGCACGTTTCCTTACGTGCCATTTTTTTCTCGGCCAGCCCGGCGGTGACTCGGTCGAGAGACCGGTCACAGCAACGGTCGTCATAGCGCACCGGCGACCTGGCCCAGCCGGGCCAGCAGGTCGGCCCAGCGCACTCCCTCTAGGCTGGGGAGCACCACGTGGGCGGCTCCCACGCGCTCGACCGGCCCCAGCCCCACGGCCCACATCCCGGCCGCCAGGGCCGCTTCCACGCCCGAGGCGGCGTCTTCTACCACCACGCACTCTGTCGGCGACAGGCCCAACAGGGCCGCTGCGTGCAAAAAGAGGTCGGGCGCCGGCTTGTGCCGCTCCACGCTGTGGCCGTCGGCGATGACATCTACCCGGTCGGCGATGCCCAGCCGCTGGACGACCGTCCGCGCGTTTTTGCTGGCCGAGCCGATGGCTACTTTGACCCCGGCCGCCCGCAATTCGTCCAGCAGCGCCAGCGCCCCCGGCAACAGGTTGGCCGGGGTCACGTTTTGGATGAGTTCCTGGTAGTAACGATTCTTGCGGGCCATCATCTCCTGCATCTGCGCTTCGGTGGCCGGTCGGTCTCCCAGCAGGCGCCGCAGCGAATCGCGGCGCGAAAGGCCCCGCAACGCCTCGTTGGCCTCCCGGTCGAAGGGAATGCCCTCTTCGTCGGCCAGCCGCTTCCAGCCCAGGTAGTGGAATTCGGAGGTATCGGTCAGCACGCCGTCCAGGTCGAAGATGACGCCACGGATCTCTGGGGCGTGTGACGTGTGACGTGTGACGTGTTGCGTGTGGCGTGTGGCGTGTTGCGTGTTGCGTGTGAGGTCGAAGTCGTACCAGCGGCCCCGGTGCTGAAGGCGGAACTTGAGGCGCGTCCAGCCGGACGGCAGGCGGGGGGTGGCGACCGGCCCGGCGTCGGTGAGGCGGACGCCGCCAAAGCCGAAGACCACCGCCTGCCACAGCCCACCCGCCGAGGCGGCGTGGATGCCGTCCGCCGTGTTGCCCCGCACATCTTCCAGGTCCACCAGCGCCGCCCGCATAAAATGTTCGTAGGCCTCTTGCGGTCTGTCCAGCTCGCAGGCCAGGATGGCATGGATCGCCGGCCCCAGGGACGAGCCGTGGGTGTGGTCCGTGCGCGGGGCGTAGTAGTCCCAGTTGACCCGCAGCGTCTGGTGGTCGTAGTCATCGCGCAGCAGATAGAGGAGCATCAACACGTCGGGCTGCTTGATCACCTGCCGCCGGTTGATGGCCTCGTTCCCCAAAATGGCCTGCATAGACCGGGTGCGCGGTTCGTAGTCGGCCAGGTTCACGTCTTCCAGCTCGAAGAAGCCCTCGAATTGTTCGATCAGCCCGCTCTCCGGGTCGTGGGGGATCAGGATGCAACCGATAATGTCGGCCCAACGGTGCAGGCGGTCTGGGGTCAAATCGAGTTGACTTTCCAGTTCGGTCGCCCGGTCGGGGTATTCCCGACGCAGCCAGGCCAGGGTTTCCAGTGCCGTCTCCAGATGCCATTGGACCATCCGGTTGGTGAAGGCGTTGTTGTTCACGTGTTCGTGATATTCGTCTGGGCCGATGACATCGTTGATCTCGTAGCGGCCCCGTTTGGCATTCCACTCGACGCGGCTGTCCCAAAAGCGGGCGGTGTCGAGGATGATTTCGGCTCCGTAGCGGTGCATCCAGTCGTCGTCGCCCGTGGCCTGCCAGTAGCGCCAGACGGCGTAGGCCACGTCGGCGCTGATGTGGAGTTCGATGTCGCCGCACCAGATGCGGATCAAATCGCCTCCCTGCGCGTCGGGAACCCAGCGGGGCGTGACCTCGTCGCCGGTGTCGGCGCTCTCCCAGGCGAACATCGCGCCCGAATACCCGGCAGCCTGGGCCTTGCGCCGGGCGCCGGGCAGGGTGTGATAGCGGTAGCACAGCAGGTTGCGCGCCAGGGCGGGCTGGGTGTGAGTTAGAAACGGGACGATGAAGATGTCGGTGTCCCAAAAGACGTGGCCTCGGTAGCCAAAGCCGGAGAGGGTTTTGGCCGGGATGCTGACCCGGTCGTCGTGACGCGGCGCGGCGGCCAATATTTGGAACAGGTTGTGACGCACAGCCAATTGGGCCAGGGGGTCCCCCTCGATGACCACGTCGCTGGCCTGCCAGACCTCGGTCCAGGCGGCTTCGTGGGCCGCCAGCAACGTTGTGTAATCGGGCAAATGAGACAGCCTCTCCTGGGCGGCCTGGGGCGGCGCCTCGACTTCCCGCGAGGTGAAGAGGGTTACTGCCTTTTCTAAGGTGACGGTCTGTCCTTGCCGAACTTTGAAATCCGTTGCCAAGGCGGGGTAGCCCTGGCAGCCGACGGCGCGCACCGAGACGTCGCCAGCCCCGCTCACCGTCAGCCGGGCGGCCGCGCCCAGCTCGATGGCCGAATGGCGGGTGCGGACGTGCAACCAGATGGCCTCGTCTGCCTGGCCGTTCGGCTGAGCGGACTTTGAGGCTTGGGTGAGTTCCATCGTGCCGTGAGCTTCCGTGCCGTGAGCGTCAACCGAATTCCCCACGCCGAAGCCCTGGTCCAGCCATTCCCAGTGCATCATCCCCTGGTTGTCGGAATAGCCGTTGATGCCCGCCTGGACCTGGACGTGGCCCTCAAAATCCAGGGGCGTCACCCGGCAGCGGACCGCCAGGGCGTGGGGGTCGGCCAGGCTGGCGAAACGCTCGAAATGGAAGTCTACCGTGTGGCCTGCCGGACTGCGCCAGCGCACATCCCGGCTGAGCACGCCCCGGCGCAGGTCGAGGCGACGTTGATAGCGCAACACCTGTCCCCGGTCCAATCGAAAGCGTTCGCCTTCCACGATCACCACCAGCGGCAGCCAGTCGGGGCAGTTGACCAGTTCGGTGTAGACGATGGGCACGTCGTCGTACACGCCGTGGACGAAAGTCGCCGGCCAGGCACCGGGGTAGCCCTCCTCGAAGGCCCCCCGCGTGCCCAGGTAGCCGTTGCCCAGGGTGAACAGGGTCTCCTGGCGGTGCAGGTGAGTCGGGTCGAATTCGGATTCGGTGATAATCCAGCCACTTTTGTCCATTGTTTCGTATTGCGTATTACGTTTTTGAGAGTCGTGTCGAATCACGCACGATGAGCCGGGGTTTGAGCAGCACTTGAGCCGGCGAGGGGGTCTCACCGCGCACCAATTCGATGAGCATGGTCACGGCCCGCTCCCCCACCTCGGCGATAGGCTGGCGCAGGCTGGTGAGGGGAGGGCGCAAATAGCCGGTGATGGGAGCGTCGTCAAAACCCACCACCGCCAAGTCGGGGCCTACCTTCAGGCCGGCGTCGGCGGCGGCGTTCATAGCGCCGATGGCCATCAGGTCGCTGAGAGCCACCACCGCCGTGGGACGGCGGTCGGGCGGCAGGGCCAGCCAGGTTTGCGTGATCTGGTAGGCGTGATAATAATCGTTCTCGGTGCGGACGACCCAGGCCGGGTCTATCGGCAGGTTGGCCTCGACCATAGCCGCCTGGTAGCCCTCCAGTCGATACTGGCCGGTGAGGGAAGTCTCCGGCCAGGCCAGGCAGGCGATGCGTCGGTGGCCTAACTCCAGCAGGTGTGTCACCGCCTGTCGCATGCCGCCGGTGCCGTCCACATCCACCCAGGGGAAATCCCAGTCGGGGTTGGAGCGACCAAAGGCCACAAAGGGAAAGCCCACGTCGAGCAAATAGCGGATGCGCCGATCGTTCAGGTTGGTGTGGGGCAAAATGAAACCATCTACCCGCCCGCTCTCTATCATATCCTGGTAGATGGTCACTTCGTCGTAGGGGATAGAACTGGGAAAGGTCAGCACGTGATAATCGTGCCGTTCGGCCGCCTCGGCCATGCTGTGGATGAATTTTTCCAGGATGGGATTGAATTGGTCTGGCGGCATCGGACGCCAGGAGTAGCCGATCATGCGGCTTTTGCGGGCCTGGAGTCCCCGGGCGATGACACTGGGGCGGTAGCCCAATTCCTTGACTGCCTGCAACACTCGCTGCCGCGTGGCCTCGCTCACCGTCCCCGTGTTGTTGAGCACGTAAGAGACGGTGGCAGTGGACACACCAGCGCGCCTGGCGACATCTTTGATCGTAGACATAGCGTCTTGAGCCTGGTGCTCCGCTTTAGAAAGCTTTTGGGTTAGCACAGAGGCGGTTGAAACTGCTCCTGGCGGCCAAGCGTCCACGCAGGCCGACGCTCGGTTTGGAGCCTTCAAGGGCGACTCCAGTCGCTTTATCGCTTGCCCGTCCGCGTAGGTGGACATCACGGTGGAACGCCTTGCAGGGGCGGTTTCCAACCGCCGGCTTGAGTAGCAACGCTTTTAGACGCAAACCTTACTCACAGAACCTACAAGCCTACTTAAACGTTTAAATTATGCGTCACCTTTGAAAATTTGTCAAGTTTCTCGCCGATAATTGTTGTTCTTATGCCAATTGTGAGAAGCAGGGCCGTGAAATCCCTTTCTATCCGCGCCATCTGCCAGGGACGTCAGCCGGGAATCGCCCCGGAATAGGGATTCCGGGGCTGCGGTTTCTTCCCACCGCAGCGTCGGAATCCCTATCCCCGCAGGGGACCTATGGGTTCCGGCGCGGATAGAAAATACCGCTTTTCAATAGGCAACTGGTATTAACAACCGCACGAACGACGGATGACCGGTTTGGTGCCCACGCGCAATCTAAGCCGAACGTGCTCTTGCTGAGGGGTGTTTTCGATGAGGTCAACGAGACGCCGGGCGGCCTGTCGGCCCATTTCTTCGCCAAAAGCGTGGACGGTCGTCAGGGGGGGGTCGTGCAGTTCGGCCCACCGGATGTCGTCGAAGCCCACGATGGCTATCTGGTCGGGGATGGCGTAGCCCATCTCCTTGCAGGCCCGCGCAGCGCCGATTGCGACGGCGTCGTTCACGGCGACGACGGCGGTGAGGTGAGGCACCTCGGCCAGGGTCGTTTTCATCACTTCTATGCCTGTTTCGACCGTTGTGTCGGGCATGTAGAAGATGTGCGGTTCAAGGGATGCCTCGACCAAAGCGCGACGGTAGCCGGCAGCTCGCTCCTGGCTGCTGATCCAGGCGTTGGGGCCGGAGAGGAAGACGATGGTCTGATGTTGGTGCTCGTGAATCAGGTGTTGAGTCAGCCAGTAGGTGCTCTCTTCATTCTCGTGCAAAACACAGTCAATATCTGTCTCTCGCAAATTGTTGTCGAGCAAGACAATGGGTATGTCGCTGTTGTAAAGTTCCAAAATAAACGACGGCTTGAGGGCGGGGCCGGCCAGGATGAGACCGTCAACGCGCTTCTCGCGGACCATTGGCAGCGGGAGATCGCTTTTCATAGCCTCTTCGGTGACGAGAGTGGTCAAGAGGTGATAGCCGAGGCGCTGGCATTCTTCGTCTATGCCCACGGCGTCGAGGGAGGAGGTGACAAAGTGAGGCGGCACGGACCGTTTGAAAGTGACCAGCCCGATGTTACGGGTGCGCTTCGTCGCCAGGCTTTGGGCCGCCATATTGGGCACAAACTGCAATTCCCGGGCCACCGCCAACACGCGGGCGCGGGTCTCGGCGCTGATGCCCGGCTGGTCGTTGAGCACCCGGGAAACGGTAGAGGCTGAGACGCCGGTCTTCTCGGCGATTTCGCGTAAGGTAAGAGATTTAGCCACGTCGGCCCCTTTTTGCAAATTCAATGCAACCGCTTGCACAACATTGTAGCACAGGTCGGGGACTCTGTCAATAGCGCGAGACAACGTCTCAATCCAGGTGACAGTCACCTCCGATCTTTTGGCGAGAGGAAGGCACTTGACCACCATTTCTTACCGTTTTTGCCAACGTGTCACGCCGAACAAGGTGACTGTCACCTTGCTCGCGCCAGAACGTTGAAAGTAACCGTTCAGCCTTCTTTCAGTAAACGCGACTGAAGTCGCCCCTACAGGGCCTTCGGCCGCAAAGCCCGCCTACGCGGGCTAAAAAACCGGTCCACGCAGGTGGACGTCTCGTCGCCACTTCTCATATCCTCAGACTTGCGCTATAATAATGGTGCACTGAGCGCGTTTTGGTAGTCTCCCTCTTGCGTGTTGACGGCGAGAGGAGGCAAAGCCCTCACCCACCCCCGCCTGCACCCCCTCCCTCTCCCAATTTGGGAGAGGGAGGGGGTTGGGGGGAATGTGACATCGTCAAGCTACTCAGGTAACGAAACCCTTGCGAAGGTTTTGTGGTGGATTTCAAGCCGAAAATGCCTTTGCCCACCGGAAGTTGCTCCATACGTCAAATCGGCTGGCAATCTTCGCAAGGGTGGCCGAGCAGTTACATCAAAATTTAATCTGGCTACCGATGACCGTCGTCTGACCACTCATCCCTGGAGGTTTCAACATGGAACTTGAACCGCGACAACGAAATGCACTCATCGTCGGCGCTATGGTGGGGGCGGTGCTGGGAGCGGGGGTTGGCTGGCTCCTGGCTCAGCCGACAGAAGATGATTCTGGAGAACCGAAAAAACCGATCCGCCCCGGCGACGTGCTCAAGCTTGCCAAAAACGCCGCCGGTCTGCTGCGCCAACTCGACGACCTGCGACACCGGATGTGAAGTAATAAACTCAGGAGGTCCAACATGCCAGCCAAACACAAAGCCGACCCCGAAGTCAAAAAAGTAGTGCTTGCCTATTCTGGCGGCCTCGACACTTCGGTCATCGTCCCCTGGCTCAAGAACAATTACGGCTGCCAGGTCATCTGCGTCACGGCCAACTTGGGTCAAGAGGAGGAACTGGAAGGGCTAGAAGAGAAAGCGCTGATTTCTGGTGCCAGCAAGGTATACATAGAAGACCTGCGCGAGGAATTCATTACCGATTATATTTACCCCACCTTGATGGCCGGGGCCATTTACGAGCGCAAATACCTGCTGGGCACATCCTTTGCACGACCGCTCATCGCCCGCCGCCAGGTGGAGATCGCCGAGATCGAAGGGGCCGACGCCGTGGCCCACGGCTGCACCGGCAAAGGCAACGACCAGGTTCGCTTTGAGCTGACCTACCAGGCTCTCAACCCGCGCCTCAAAGTTATCGCCCCCTGGCGCGAGTGGGACATCCGCTCCCGCGAAGACGCCCTCGATTACGCCGTCGAACACAACGTGCCCGTCAGCGCCACCGAAAAGAGCATCTACAGCCGCGACCGCAACATCTGGCACCTGAGCCACGAAGGGGGCATCCTGGAAGATCCGTGGCAGGAACCAGAAGAAGCTATGTATCAAATCACCACCTCGCCGGAGAACGCCCCCGACACGCCGGATTACGTGACCATCGACTTTCAACAGGGCGTGCCCAAGCGAATCAACGGCGTGGCTATGGGCCCCATCTCGCTGCTGGAGACGCTCAACGAGCTGGGAGGCCGTCACGGCATCGGGCGCGTGGACATCGTGGAGAACCGGCTGGTCGGCATGAAGAGCCACGGCGTCTACTAGACGCCCGGCGGCACCATCCTGGTCGAAGCACACCAGGCGCTAGAGCAGCTTTGCCTGGACAAAGAGACCCTGCATTACAAGCAGCAGATCGCCCTCAAATACGCCGACCTGGTTTACAACGGCCAGTGGTACACGCCGCTGCGCGAAGCCCTCGACGCCTTCGTGCGGGTGACTCAGCAGAACATGACCGGCCAGGTGCGACTCAAGCTTTACAAGGGAAACGCCATCCTGGTCGGGCGGCGCAGCCCCTTCAGCCTGTATCGTGAAGATTTCGCCACCTTCGGCGAAGACGACGTGTACAACCAGGCCGACGCCGAAGGATTCATCAAACTCTTTGGCCTGCCTCTCAAAGTCCGCGCCATGCTCGACCTGGAAGGCGCGCGGCGCGGCCTGCACGAGGAACCAGACTACAGCAAGTTCAAACGGGATTGATGGAAAACCAAACCCAGTTGGAATGCGGAATTATTCCGCTTTTTGGGTCAGAATAAATTCTGCACTCCAGCTTGTCACCTTAACTCATTTGGCAGCACTTATACCAAATTGTGTGTTCAAGTATTGGCATTATCTACCCTCACGGTAGGGACGAGGCATTCCCAGCAATGGGTCTCTCAAGCCAGATTCCGGCGCATAAACCGAGGTTGCATGCTCAGCAGGATGTTCTGTGGGAATGCCTCGTCCCTACGCAAAACAGACGAGTTTGCAGCGTTTAAACTCGCAATTGGTATTACGCAGCGACCATTTCGTCGAAAGGTGACTGTAGCTGTTCACCTCGGCCTTGCGAAGGCTGCCGACAGACAGATTTTTGGAACTTCGATGGCCAATGACGCGGCGGCCCCGGCAAGATCGGTCCTAGAAACCTTCGCAAGGCTTGTCCCCGACCCTCCTCGAGCACAAGGTGAATGGTTACGGGTGACTGGCCCACTCGCCCAATGAAAGTCGCTCCGGGCCGGGACCAGGGAGAGAACGGACTATGACCACACTATGGAGTGGCCGCTTCGCCGACCGACCCGATGACCAGATGCGCCGCTTTGGCGACTCCATCGGCTTCGACATCCGGCTGTGGGAAGCCGACGTCACCGCCAGCGTAGCCTACGCCAAGGCCCTGGCCCGCGCTGGAGTGATTGACGAGGACGAGCGCTACGCCCTGCTGGAAGGGCTGGCCCGGGTGCGCACCGAGTTGGCCGACGGCGAATTCGTGGTGCAGCCCGACGACGAGGACATCCACACCGCCATCGAGCGGCGGCTGGGCGAATTGATCGGGCGGGTGGCGGGCAAGCTCCACACCGGGCGCTCGCGCAACGACCAGGTCGCCACCGACACCCGGCTTTACCTGCGTGACCAGATCGTCCAACTGCGTCAACATCTGACCCGATTGCAGCGCACCATCGTGGACAAAGCCAGAACTCACATAGACCTGTTGATGCCCGGCTACACCCACCTGCAGCCGGCCCAACCGGTGCGTTTCAGCCATTGGCTGCTCAGCTTCTTCTGGATGTTGCAGCGGGACCGCGACCGGCTGGACGAACTGCTTCGCCGCGTGAACGTCCTGCCGCTGGGCGCAGGAGCCCTCAGCGGCAACCCCCTGGGGATTGACCAGTCGTACCTGGCCCGCGAATTGGGCTTCGATGCCATCGCCCTCAACAGCATGGACGCCGTCAGCGACCGGGACTACCTGGTTGAGTTCCTGAGTTGGGCCAGCCTGGTTCAGATTCACCTCAGCCGGCTGGCCGAGGACCTCATCCTCTACAGCAGCCGCGAATTTGGCTTTGTGGAAATCGCCGATGCCTACGCCACCGGCTCAAGTTTGATGCCACAGAAAAAAAACGCCGACTCGCTGGAACTGATACGCGGCAAAACGGGACGGGTGGTCGGCGACCTGGTGGGTATGTTGATGGTGCTCAAGGGATTGCCCACCACCTACAACAAGGATTTGCAAGAGGACAAGGAACCGCTGTTCGACGCCATTGACACGCTGACGATGACGCTGCCCATCGCCACCAGTGTCATCGAGACCCTCATCCTCCACCCGGAGCGGATGCAAGCCGCCCTCACCGACGAGATGCTCGCCACCGAGCTGGCCGACTATCTGGTAACGAAGGGAGTCTCCTTCCGCGAAGCGCACTATCTGGTGGGGCAGGTCGTCCAGCGGGCACTGGCACAAGGGGTTGACCTGCGAGACCTGCTCCTCTCCGATTATCAGGAAGTGTCAAAACTGTTTCGTCGGGATTTGATGAAGTGGCTCGACTTTGAGCGGGCCGTCGAGCGCCGAGACTCCGTCGGCGGCACGGCGCGGGCATCGGTCGAAGCGCAGTTGGCGGTGGCGGAGCGGCTGCTAGAGTAGGGGACTATTGTTCGAGGGGCTTACCTACCAATTCGTCTACAATCTGGAACGGCACCGGCTGTTCAACGTTCCCTTGCGTCGCTGGTTCATTTTGCTGTGTCTCGCCCTGCCGGCGGCGTTGTGGCTGGGAGCATGGGGGGCAAGCTGGATAGCAGCAGCCGTCGTCACGCTGGGCGCGGTGGTCGCCCTGGCTGCGGTTTGGTGGGCCGGACGACGGCGTTACGTGCGCTTTGTAGAGTCTCCAACAGAGCCCCACAGCGAAGAGGCCGGGACACCCGCCGGGGGAGAAAGCCCAAACAGCGACACGGGCGATCAGTCACCCGCCCCTGCCTCCGAACCACCGCTGCCGGCAATGAGCAAAGTGCCCGTGCGGGCCACCGGCTTCTTCGAGGTCGGCGGTATGCGGCGCTACTTCGTCGAGACCCCGGCCAGCTACACCACCTTTGAGACGCGCGAACATTGCGTGATGACTCAGATTCCCTCCACCCGTTTTTTGCTGCTGGGCAAGTCGAATCGGCGTGAGGTCGGCTGGTGGTACACCTTCTTCCAACCGGGGATGATCCGGTCGGTGACCAGCGGCTGGCTCCACTTTGGTCTGCGTCCGCGCCCCGCTTTACAACTGCAAATTTCCGCCGATGGCCGCGACGAGGTTTTGTATCTCTCTTTTGACGACGAAGCGACTCGCTCAATCGTCCTGGCAGACCTGCGGCACGACGCGGTCGTAGATTGAGGGGAGTGGCATCACATACCCCCCAACCCCTGGCCGATGAGGATGCCGGTGGTCAGGGCCACAATAATCAGCAGAAGTGTCACAATCACCAGTGCAGCGCAGCCAAACCAAACCCAGGTGGGTAGCTTTCCGCCGTCGCTGACCGGCAGGGGGAGACTGGCCGGCGGGGGACTGGGGCTGACGGCTGGAACAGGGGCGGGCTGGGGAGAGACCATCGCCCGGCCGGCTCGTGGAGGGTGAGCCGGCGGGCCGGTGTGAAAGAGGAGCTGCGTATCGCCAACGTTGATCAAATCGCCATCGCGCAGACGCACCGGCTGCGTAATGCGCACGCCGTTGACTAAGGTGCCGTTGGCGCTGCCCAGGTCGGTGAGGATGTAAGTGTCGCGCACGGGATCGAGCCGGGCGTGATTGCGCGAGACCTTGCCATCGGAGAGGACAATGGCGTTGGATCGGCTACGGCCCAGGCGCACCTCGCCGTGCAGATCAAAGGTTTGCCCCCGACCCGGACCGGCCGCGATGACCAGATAGGGAACAGGTCCCGTATCCACAATTGTGCGCGGCTCAGACACCACGGGATGGTCATCCTCACCCAGGACTTCGGCCCCGCAATTGGGGCAAATATGGGTGCCCGCCGGCACTACCTGGCCGCAAGTTGGGCAGTCCATACGCACACTTCCCCTTTTCCCAGCACCTCTTTTCACATAAACTATTGTAACATAAATCGTCAAGAAGCGTCAACCATTTGATTTGATATTTGACCTTCGATGTGCTACACTTGCCCCCATCCGTCGCCAGCGATAGAGTATTCATAAAATACCAGAGTCAGGAAGGAACGACCGTGCGCACCAAACTGATCGTCAACACCACAGCCGGCAAGGGACACGCCGGCAAACTTCTTCCTCAAGTTCAGGAATATCTGGCGCGCTACGGCGTGGACTATGACCTCGTCCACACCGACGCGCCCGGTCATGGCATCGAACTGGCCCATCGGGCGGCGACCGCCAGGTACGAGCGAGTCGTGGCTATGGGGGGCGATGGCACAGCCGACGAGGTGGTCAACGGCCTGCTGCTCGCCGCCGAGCAGGGACACGAAGCGGTGCTGGGGGTGATCCCGGTAGGGTCTGGCAACGATTTCGCCTACGCCATCGGCATCCCCGGCGACCTGGAGGGAGCCTGCCAACGACTGGCCGAGGGGCAAATACGCACCGTGGACGTGATCCGCGCCACAGTTGACGGTCAACCGCGCATCTTCGACAACAGCGTGGGCATTGGCTTCGACGCCGACGTGGCGCTGGTGACGCGCAAAATGAAGCGGTTGCGCGGCTTTCTCATGTACCTGTGGGGTGTGTTCCGCGTCCTGGCGGCCAACGGCAAGTGGCCCTACCCGATGCGCATCACCGTCGACGGCCAACCCTTGCCCCACCAGGCGGTGACACTCATCACCGTTGCCAACGGCCCCCGGGCCGGCGGCGGTTTTTACCTCACCCCAAACGCCCAGCCCGACGACGGTCTGCTCGACGTGTGCGTGGCCGACCGTCTGGGGCGACTGGGTATTTTGCAATTGCTGCCCCACGCAATGAAAGGCACCCACGTGAACAAGAAGTCGGTGACGATGCTTCAGGGCCGGCACGTGCTGATTGAGGCCGACCGCGGCCTGCCCGGTCACGTGGACGGCGAGATTTTGTGCACCAAAGGTCGCCGCATCGAGTTTGAAATTTTGCCCGGCCGGCTAAAAGTGTGGTGTTGAGATAACTACCTACCTGGACTTTGGCCATTTTGAGGAGTGAGCATCAACATATAGGGGTATTACTAGACCACGATCTCAAAAGTTTTTCTCATAGGTCCCCGCCGGGGAAGGCCAGGGGCAGACCCGACGGGAGCAAAAACTGCAGGACTTACGCGCTTGAGACTTCGGAAGTCTCCCGAATCACTTTTGCCGATGGAGTTGCTATACGCCGCAAGGCAATCCTGCCGGGTGAGCCTCCTTTCGCAGACTTCCGAAGTCTGGTGAAACGGTCACTGCGTAAGTGCTGTAAACTGGAGATTGGGAATTGACAGGGTGGAGCGCGCTGTTGTTGCTTTCTGGCATTATGGGGTATTTCATCGGTGCCTTTCCCACAGGGGTGGTGGTGACGCGACTGTGGGGTGCGCCCGACGTGCAATGGACCGGCAGCGGTCACATTGGCGCTACCAACACCTATCGTCAGGCGGGGTTGGTGGCAGCGGCCTTCGTCGCTCTGGTAGACCTGTTCAAGGGCGTTGCCGCCGTTTTGCTGGGATTGGCGCTGACCGGCAGTCCCTGGGCGTTGCCGGTCGCTGGCGCAGCCGCCGTGGCGGGACATTGCTGGTCGGTTTACATCGGCTTTCGGGGCGGTATGGGGTTGGCGACGGCGGGCGGCATCTTTTTGTGGCTGTTGCCCATCGGGCCGGTGATCTTCGTCGCCATCTGGCTGGTGGCGCGCGCTCTGTTGCGTCACTCGGCGCGGGCGGCAATGGCCGGCCTGGTGCTGGGAGCGCCGACCACGTTGCTGCTTTGGCGACCACCCCCGATGACAGTCTACTACACCCTGGCAGCCGTGGTTGTGCTCCTCGTCCGGCACGTCTCCGATTTTCACCGGGAATATAACGTGATGCGTGAAGCATAGCGCGGCCAAGCCGCAGCCCGACTGCGCGAAACGTGATGCGTGTCGAAAAGCAGGTGACAGTCACCTCAGCAAATTCATTTAGGCACAACTCCGACTCTCCTGAAAAAAGGCCGATGGTGTGTCAAACAGACATCCAATTCTTAGAAATTGTCAGCGGATTGAGCAGATTTTAGCTGAAAAATCTATAACGTTCCGCTCCATCCGCTAAATCTGCTGACTTTTTTCAGTGGAGTCAACTCTGGTTACTACTCAGGTGCCAGGCACTTTTGGCAGATAACTTGAGCCAAAATCAGTTTGTACGCGCTATCAACCTGGCAAAAAGACGACTTGATAAGTGCCTGGCACCTGTGCCTGAGTATTGAATTGCACTCAGCATATCAGGGAGGAATCAAGTGACCACACGCGGTATGTACTTTGAGGAATTCGAGATCGGCACCGAGGTGATCAGCCCAGGCCGCACCATCACCGAAACCGACGTGGTGATCTTCGCCGGCCTCTCCGGCGACTACAACCAGCTCCACACCGACGAGGAGTTCGCCAAAGAGGCGTTCTTCGGTCGGCGCGTTGCCCACGGCGCGCTGGTGCTCTCCATCGCCACGGGACTGGCCGCTCGCCTGGGCTTCATCGAGGGGACGGCCCTGGCCTTTCGCGAGTTGAGGTGGAAATTCAGCCAGCCCGTTTTCATCGGCGACACGATTCACCTGAAGGCCCGCTGCAAAGAGCTAAAGCCAAAGCCTCGCCTGGGCGGCGGGTCGGTCATCTTCGACGTGTGGGTGGTCAATCAAGAGGGGAAAATTGTGCAAAAGGGGGAATGGCACGTGCTGGTGGCGAGCAGGGAGGGAACAGGCTAGTCGATGGGCAGCCACTCAATCGAAACCAACTCGCGCGCGGCCTCAAACTCCGGGTCGCTGGTGAGGATGGTGGCCCCCTGCTGTTGGGCGAGGGCCACGGTAAAGGCATCGGCGTAAGAGACCGGATAGCTGGCTTTGATGTGAGCAGCAGCGAACGTGAGGGCGCGATCCGCGTTCACCACCGTCAGCGGCAGACCGTCAACGATGCTCATCACTTCGCTGGCCTTCTCCCGGCCATATCGTCGCTCTACGATGTAGAGCACTTCGCCGTAGTTGACAACGCTCAGATACAGCGCCGTCTCACCGGCTGCTGCCTCCCGAAAAATTTGGTCTACCCGCCTGGCGCCGACTTCGTCTTGCAGCCAGGCCAACAAGGCAAAGCTGTCGAGGACGTACATCCTGTCACCGAGGGATCGCTTTTTCTTCGCGCTCGAACTCTCGCCGGCGATCTTCCAACAATTCTTTGGTCAGCGACGGCCCCCCTTTGAGCATACCCCGACCGACCGCTATGGGATCATCGGGCACCCGAACCAGCGAGATCTGCCCGCCGTATTCCACGAATGCCAGCGTATCGCCCGGCTGGATGTTGTACCGTTTGCGAATCTCCGCCGGGATCACCACCCAACCTTTAGCCGATACTTTTGCCGTAAGTGCCATACTTTTTCACCTTTCCGTTATACACTTCTGCCCAAAGTATAACATCTGTTACTTTGGCTGTCAAGCACTGGTGCCTCACCAAATAGGGCAATCGCATCTAAATTCGAGTTTGGCCCCAAACCGTCATTCTGCCCGCACCTGCGATGGGGCAGGTGAGCGACGAG
>JAJRXB010000195.1 GCA_024276515.1 Chloroflexota bacterium | reverse complement strand
GGCGCGGTCAGAGACCGGCCACAGCGGGTGAGTATTTGACTTCGGAATGACCAATTCAAACTCTAAAATCACCAATCCAAAATCGTTGGTGCTGGGCATAGACACCGGCGGCACCTACACCGACGGCGTGCTGCTGGAATACGACTCGCGCCGGGTGTTGGCTTCGCACAAAAGCCTCACCACCAAACGCGATTTTTCCATTGGCATCGAACAGGTCATCGAGGGCATCCACATCGAAGACCCGTCGGCTATCCGGATGGTCTCTATCTCCACCACCCTGGCCACCAACGCCATTGCCGAAGGCAAAGGCAAACGGGTTGCGCTGTTGCTCGTCGGTTACGATCCAGAGCTGATTGCCTCCTTCAAAATGGAAAGGCAGTTCGCCACTCCGCATTACTATTACTTTGCCGGAGGCCACGATCTTTACGGCCGGGAGAAGGAGGCGCTCGACCTGCCGGCCATTCTGTCCAAAGTCAGCGAGATCAAAGATCAGGTAGATGCCATCGCCGTCTCCGGCTATTTCAGCCCGCTCAACCCGGAACACGAAAACCGGGTGTATCAGGCTGTTTCCAGCATCTGCGATCTACCCATCGTGCTGGGACATCAACTTTCGACCAAGCTGGGCTCGGTAGAGCGGGCGACGACGGCTGCCCTCAATGCCTCGCTGTTGGCCGTGCTGCAAGACTTCGTCATTGCCGTGCGGCGGGCGATGGAACGTCGGCAGATCAATGCCCCGCTTATGGTCGTCCGCGGCGACGGCACGCTGATGAGCGACGAATTCGCCGCCCGCACCCCTGTGGAAACCATTCACTCCGGGCCGGCAGCCAGTGCCATCGGCGGTCGTTTCCTCTCCCGCCTGGACGACGCCCTGGTGGTAGACGTCGGCGGCACCACCACCGACATCGCCCTCATCCAGGGGGGACAGGTGACCGTCAGCGAAGAAGGAGCCACCGTCGGCGACTACAAAACGGCGGTCAAGGCGGCCAACCTCCTCTCCATCGCCCTGGGCGGCGACAGTCACATCGCCCTGGGCCGAGAAAAGGAGATCACCATTGGCCCTGAGCGGGTCGTCCCCCTGGCCTACCTGGCATGGCAATATCCCCAGGTGCAAAACTGTCTCAAAACCCTGTCGAGGCGAACCTGGACGCAGGCTACCCCCGATTGGCTGGAATATTGGTTCCTGCTGCGCGAACCTCAGAACGAGGGCTTGCTGAAAACGGCGCAGGAAAAAGCCCTGGTAGACCTTTGCGCGATGGCCCGCAGCCGGTGCCGGAGATCCTCAATCGTCTCAACCTGTTGCACGTGGCCCAGATCGGCGCCGGCGATCTGCTGCGCCAGGAGATCATCGGCAAGGCAGGACTCACCCCCACCGATCTGTTTCACGTCGAAGGACGCTATGCACCCTGGGACGTCGAGGCTGCGTCGCTGGCCCTGGACGTTTTCTGCCGTTTTCAGTTTTGGGACCCTGTCGAACTTCGCCGGCAGGTGTGGTCCCAGATGACAGAATCCATCGTCCATGCCATCGTCACCTTTCTCAGCGGCAAAACGTTGCCTCCGCCGGCCTTGCCAAACGATGACGACATAGGGCGTTGGTTCTTTTACAACAGCCTTCGTCCCACCCACCCACAATTAGAGACTCGCTTTCGGTTGCGCCAGCCCATCATCGGCATCGGCGCGCCGGCCGGCATTCTTTTGAAAGAGGTGGCCGACGTTCTCCACACCGACCTGATTTTGCCAGAGCATCATCAGGTTGCCAACGCGGTGGGCGCTGTCGCGGGCAGCGTGATGGTGGTCGAAGAGATTCTGGTCTACCCGCGCCTGTCGAGTTCGGGGTTGGACGTTGTCGGCTACTACGTGCAAACCAGCGACGGACGGCAGGAGTTCGAGGAAGCGAACGACGCCCTGGCCCACGCCCGTGCCCTGAGTCGAGAGCGTGCCCTGGGCGCGGCTCTCCGTTCCGGCGCCGATAACCCTCAGGTGGTGGTAGAAGAGCTGACCGACGGGCTGGACACGTATCGTATCCGGGCCAAGGCTATCGGCAATCCGCGTCTGACGAAGTAGAGGCGAGGCATTTGAGGCTCTGCGGCCGGTCGCCACCGGGCACGGTCAGAGACCGGCCCAAGCGGGAGGTGCTGTGGCCGGTCGCCACTGGGCACGGTCTGAGACCGGCCCAAGCGCGTAATGTGCTATGGCCGGTCTCTGACCGCGCCACAACCACCTTCAACCGAGCTATTGGGCGCGGTCTGAGGCCGGCCCAAGCGGGAGGTGCTGTGGCCGGTCGCCGCTGGGCACGGTCTGAGACCGGCCCAAGCGGGAGGTGCTGCGGCCGGTCGCCGCTGGGCACGGTCAGAGACCGGCCCAAGCGGGAGGTGCTGCGGCCGGTCGCCGCTGGGCACGGTCTGAGACCGGCCCAAGCGCGTAATGTGCTATGGCCGGTCTCTGACCGCGCCACAACCACCTT
>JAJRXB010000011.1 GCA_024276515.1 Chloroflexota bacterium | reverse complement strand
CCTCCACGCCTACTACTACTCCTGGGAAAACCCATCCCCCCGGTATCGCCTGGCCGATAACTGGGGCTTCCACGTTGACCTGCCGGAGTTCCCGGAGATGCCGTCTCTGAAAGCCGAGGGCTACACCGAGGGCAACTTGCAGCCCTATCATGTCGAAGTGTGGGCCGAGAAAACCACCATGAACGACGTGCTACTGCCCCTGTGTCAACGCTACGGCGTCAACCTGGTGACCGGCGCTGGCGAGCTTTCTATCACCGCCGTTCTGGAATTCATACAGCGAGCCAGACAAGCCGACCGCCCTTGTCGCATCTTCTACGTCAGCGACTTCGACCCGGCCGGCCTGGGGATGCCCATCAGCGTGGCCCGCAAAATCGAGTATTTCTTACATAACCTGGGCCTCGACTTTGATGTGCGGCTTGAGCCCATCGCCTTGACCCTGGAACAGGTCAAGCAATACCGCTTGCCTCGCACCCCCATCAAGCCGAGCGAGTTGCGACGGGCAGCTTTCGAAAACGCCTTCGGCGAAGGAGCAGTAGAACTCGATGCCCTGGAAGCTCTGCACCCCGGCGAACTGACCAGCATCGTCGAAAATGCGATCCTGGATTATCACGATGATGAGATCGACGATCAGGCCCGACAGCAAAAGCGGAAACTCCAGGCCGCCTTGGACGACGCCGCAGAGGAAGCCCTAGGCAACTTGACACTTGAAATTGACGAGCTTCGAGGAGAATTCGATCAGGCCGTGACCGCCTTTTCTGAGACCATCGCCGCTCTGCGTGAGCAAATGGACGATCTATATAGCGAGATCATTGAGCGGCTGGAGGGCGTTGACCTGGATACGGGCGATTTCCCCCTGCCGGAGCCACGCCAGGCCGACGAAGGCAACGGCTTCCTCTACGACAGTCACCGGGACTATCTGACCCAACTGACCTATTACCAGGCCCGGCGCAATAACCTGGAGGTGAAAGATGCCTCTCTATGACGACGCCCTTGACCGCCTACAACAGGAGTTCTACCGCTTCGACCGCGCCTGGCGCTTTATGGCCGGCGACACCAAAGCGGTGGAGAAACGATACCGCCCGGTGGCCATCAAATTGCTGCGGCTGGCCGGTATCCCTGACCTGTCCATCCACGTGTGCGGAGCCAACGACCCTACCGACCTGATTGTCTGTGGTCACCCGGTTGAATTGAAGATCAGCCGCCCTAAGAAGAAAGCAAAGCATGGGCTCTACTTCCAATTCCTGCTGCGCGACCACGACAACCGACACCGTTTGAACGGCAACTTCGTCTACTGCCTGTGTGTCTTCGATTCCACCTTCTGCCCCTTTATCATCCCCATCGCTCGCATCGGCAGCCGGCGCACCATCGAGATCACCAGCGATCCGTTCGTCTATTCTGGCCAGTGGGCTCTCTATCGGGGAGCTTTCGATTTGCTGATAGAGCCATTGCTATGAGTTACCGCTGCTACCACACGAGTTGCGACGTTTGCGGCAAGAGAATGTTCATCGAGACACAGGGCGGGCGAGACCGACGCTATTGTTCCCCGGCTTGCAAACAGGCCGCCTACCGCAAGCGCAAGGACGGCGCAAAACGTAACAACCGCGTGTTACGAAACGAGAACCTTCTGGCGCGTCTGTCCGAAAATGGCTTTTCCGAGGCGGCAATGAGCAAATTGCGTGACATCCTGGGACAGTTTGGGCCAGACGCGACCCAGGCCGCCGCTGATCTTGCCTTGCTTTGTGCCGAAGAGGTTCGCCAGCTATTACGCCGGTAGGTGTTGGCTCGAAACTGCCCGGCTCCCGGTCATTCTGGGAGCCGGGCAAGAGCCTTTTTATCTCACAAAGAGAGGAGGTGAGCATACCATGTTGACTGATTTGACCATCTCTCAGTTCGTGGGACTGCTGTTTGGCGTGTTACTGGTCTGGTATTTTGTTGAAGCTGGTATGAATTGGATTTTATCCAGCTTACAAAATATTGCTGATCAGCTTTTTCCCGCCAAGTCGTCGCCCGACGAAACCGAAACGACTTCATAGCCAGGTCCCACTGGGGGCCAGGCCCAGGGCGCAACCTGGCCCCCTTCCCCTGTCGTTTTGGTGACAGATGAGAGCTGGCCAGCAGCCGGGCCAGGACGGTCATCGTCACCATCGTGACATCAAAGGAGCAATCTATGTCCTACGATGAATTCAAGGAACAAGTCAGGGATGCTGTTGATTTCGTCGGTCTGGTCAACGAAACAGTTTCTCTGCCCCGGCAACCTCACGGTGGCCGACCGGTCAAGGTGCTATGTCCGTTCCATCCCGACCGCAAAACGCCGAGTCTGGCCGTCTACGAAGACCACGCCAGGTGCTACGGAGCCTGTCACGAGACGTGGGACGTGTTCGGGTGGGCCATGAAGGTATGGGGCTGTGACTTCCGCACGGCCTTGGATCGGCTGGCCGAAAGGGCCGGTATATTGAGACCGCAATGGACGCCGGAACAAGAGCGAGCCGCCCGGGAACGGCGGGCGACCGAAGATATGTTGGCCCTGGTAGCACGTCATACGGCCCACCGTTTGTGGGTCGGGACGAAGACCGGGCTGCATTATCT
>JAJRXB010000010.1 GCA_024276515.1 Chloroflexota bacterium | reverse complement strand
GCTACGAGATGGGGCGATGAGCATCCCGCAGCGCCGGAATCCCTATTCCGGCGCGGGCAGAAAATACAGCCTTTCAATACGCAATTGGTATAAAATTAAGATGCGATTGCCCTAAGGATTCTGGTGGGGGGTGCGTTCGGATTTGGGGGCGAATACGACTTTGAAACGCTGAAGACGCTGATTGAAATGGGGCACATCTACCCTGCCGGGCAGGTGTGACCCGGCCGGGCCACCGGCATACCGCGCCTGGTCAGGGGTCACAGACCCCTGACGAGCGGAACGATCTGCCCGTGCCTCCACCTGCCCCAACACGCAGGTGCAGGCCGGCAGGATTGGCATTGGTGGATTTCGGCCAGGACAGAGCACTAGCCGGCGAACCCGTTGCCGGGAATGCCTCGTCCCCACCGTGGAGGGGGCCGCCTAGTCGGCCAGGGCAAAGCCGGCCGCGATGGTGCTCAGATTCTCGTCCACGTATTGCGCCCGCCCAAGCCGGGCTGCCTCTTCCAGAGCCTGGGGGGGGAACAAATCCAGTTGCTTCAGCGTGGCCGCCAGGGCCATCAACACGACGTTGCTCCTGGTCACACGGATGGGGGACCGGGCGGGATCAATCACCGTCACCCGGGCCTGCGTTTCCACGTCGGCAAACGGCGGCAAAACGAACAGCCGGTCGTCGGCGGTCATCAGCGGCAAGTAGCCGGCGACCTTTTGGTATCCATCTTGCGACAGGATGAGCAGCCCATCAGGGCGACCGATACCGGTGTAAAGGATCTCGTCCGGATCAAGTATCAACTCCGAGACGCTGTGCCCGCTCTTGACGGTGATTGGATAGTCGTCCCGCTGCGCTGCTCGCAGGCCGGAGAGAACGCCAGCAACTCCGGCCAGGCGCACCGCTGAACGCACTCTACCGCCGGCCGAACCGGCTACCACCAGGTTGAAGCGGCGGTCGAGGGCAGCCGCAAACCTGGGCACGACGGGCCGGGGTGACAGGGTAGGCTGGCCCAGTTCGTCGGCGTAGGCCCGGCGATAGGCAACCGCGTATTCGGGAATCTCCCGCCGCTGCAAGACGCCGGTGGGAAACCGGAGCAGATCCAGCGTGTTCATCAACGCCTTGCGCGAGAATTGGTTGTTGGGCACGTAATAGGCGGTGCACAGCTCCCAGATGTCGAGCAGGCTAAAGCCCTCGTTTTGAATCGCTTCGGCGATGTGATCGGGCAGGTCTTTGTCGAAACTGGTGCCCCGGTAGACGAAACTGGCACCGTTGGCGGCCACGGTGGCGCAAATGTCCAACGGTCGCTCCAGGTTGCCGGCGCGGGTCGTTGGCGTGATGGCACCGGTGGGCGTGGTGGTGGAATGTTGCCCGCCGGTCATGCCGAAGTTGAAGTTGTTGAACACCAACACGGTGATGCCGACGTTGCGCCGGGCAGCGCTGACGAGATGCGTGCCGCCGATGCCTGTGCCGCCGTCCCCCATGATCACGATCACCTTGAGGTCGGGTCGGGCCAGCTTGATGCCGGTGGCGTAGGTGGTGCTGCGCCCGTGCAAACCGTGGAAGGCACTGGTGGTGAAATACTGATCCGACAACCCCGCACAGCCGATGTCGCTGACGATGACGACCTGGCGCGGATCGAGTTGCAACTTGACCAACGCCCGGTTGAGGTGATCCAGGATGAGGCCGTGACCACAGCCGGGGCAGAAGGGATAGGGCGATTCGTTGCGGTAGGTCTCGCGGGGTGTGATGGTAATGGGCGTGACCGTCATCGGATCACCTCCAGAAATTGATCGGGGGAGATCAACTCGCCATCCACCCGGTTGATGCCCAGGACCTCGCAACCGTGGGCAATGCGCTCGATCTCGCGCCGGTACTGGCCCAGGTTCAGTTCGGCCACCACGACGCGCTCGACCCCATCGAGCGCCGTCTCGATGGCGGTCTCCGGCGTCGGCCACAGGCTATGAATCGTCAGCGCCGACACCTTTTGCCCCCCGCCTCTGGCCTTTTGAACCGCTTCGCGCATCGCCCGTGCCGTCACACCGTAGCTGAGCAGCAACGTCCTGGCCCCCGGTTCCAGGTCGGCCGTCACCAGCTCGATCTCGTCCCGATGCTCTTCGATCTTGGCCGCCAGGTGCCGATTGAGCGCGTCCACCGTGGGCGGGTGTTTGGTGATAAAGGCCCGCTCGTCGTGGGTGGAGCCGGTGAAGCGCAAGACCACGTCCTGACCAAAATGCACCATCGGCGGCACACCGTCCGGCGGGTGGTAGCGGTACGGCGCAAACAGGCCCATCGAGTCCTGAGTCTTCGGCATCCCCGGCCCTTCGCTCCCTGCTCCCCGCTCCCGCACCGGTACGTCTTGATATTCGTCCAGTTCCACCGTGTTCATCGTATAATTCAACTCTTTGTCGGTCAGCAGGAAGACGGGACACCGGAAGCGCTCGGCCAGATCGAAGGCCCTCATCGTCAGGCTGTAGCATTCGGGGATGGACGAGGGGGCCAGGACGATGACCGGGTAGCCGCCGGCAGTGCCCCAGCGCACGAACTGCACGTCGCCCTGGCCGACGGTGGTGGCGCCGCCGGTGGCGGGACCGAGGCGCTGCACGTCCACGACGACCAGCGGCACCTCTCCCATCACCGCCAGCCCGATGTTTTCGCTGTAAAGGCTGATGCCCGGACCGCTGGTGGCGGTCATTGTGCGGGCGCCGGCCATCGTCGCGCCGATGCACATACCGACGGCGGAGATCTCATCTTCGGCCTGGATGGCCACGCCCCCCACTTTGGGCAACTCACGCATCATCGTCATTAGAATGGGCGAAGCGGGGGTGATGGGGTAGCCGGCAAAAAAGGTGCAACCGGCGGCCAGGGCGCCGCGCACGATGGCCGTGGACCCATCGGTGAACTCACGCATAACTATCTCCTTTGTAGCTCAACGATCAACTCGTGGACGCGGTCCAGCCCCGCCCGGAGGGTGTCGGGCGGCAGGCCGAACGAGATTCGAAGGTAGTGATCCAGACCAAAGTGGTCCCCCGGCACGATGAGCACACTCTTTTCTCGAATCAAACGCTCCACCAACTCCGTCGAGTTGACGTCGAGATGATAACGGGCGAAGGCGATAGCCGCCGCTTTGGGAGGGATCAGGCTGAAGGTCCCCTCGTGGCCCTCCAGCCACCCTTCGAGGATGGGGAAGCCGCGGCGGATGTAATCGCGAGTCCGCCGGATGAGTCGGGGTCGCACCTGGGGCGACAGGGCGATGGCCGCCAGCCTGTTGGACAGCATCGTGGCGCTGATGGTGGTGTATTCGTGGCGAGCCCAGATTTCGTCCACCGTGTCCGTCGGTCCCACCACCCAGCCGATCCGCAGCCCTGGCAGGCCATAGGCTTTGCTCAGACTGTTCGTCGCCAACACCCTGTCGTACCGGCCCCAGAAAGAGGGCGTCTGAGTATCGGTCAGCCGCTCTGCCCCGCCGTAGACCTCGTCGGCCAGGAGCCAGGCCCCGACCCGCGCAGCCGCGGCCACGATGGCATCCATCTCTGTCTCGGTGAGGATGTAGCCCGTGGGGTTGTTTGGGTTGCAGACGGCGATGAGCTTCGTCCGCTTCGAGACGGCATCGTTCAACTGGTCCAGGTCGGGAGCCCAACCCCGTTCCTCTTTGAGATGAAAGCTCTTGAGTCGGATGCCATAGTTGTGGGCGATGCCCCAGATTTGCATATAGTTGGGCAGCATCATCACCATCTCATCCCCCGGCGCGAGGAGAGTTTGAAGGGTGATGAAATTGGCCTCGGCGCACCCGACAGTGACCAATACGTTGTCGGGGGTCGCGCCGGGATAGAGGGCAGCGACGCGCTCGCGCAGCTCGACGGTGCCGTTGGCCTGGGGATAGTTCAGCTCGGTGGTCAGCAGCTTCTCGATCACTGCCGGGTCGTCCACCAGTTCGCGGACGGTGATGGGGTGAACGCCGCTCTCCGATAGATTGTACGCCACGACGTTCTCCCATTTGGACATCATGCGTTCCATATCGAATGGTTGAAATGACGCCATATGCATGTGATTCATCCTTTTCTCTGAGTGAATGGCTTGGACAAGCGTTCAGAAGGCCATCCGTAGTGACGACTTCAGCGGGCCACCCGTAGTGACGACTTCAGCGGACCACCCGTAGTGACGACTTCAGCGGACCACCCGTAGTGACGACTTCAGCGGACCACCCGTAGTGACGACTTCAGTCGTTCTTTTTCTTTGGCCTGCCCGCAAGCGACGACTGAAGTCGCCACTACGCGCATTTTTCATCCGAAACCCAGTTGGTGTTGCCCGCCTGATGCTCGATTCTACTCCGCCCCGCCCACCCGTGCAAGTCGGTGGGGGAGGAATCGCCGACCGGGCAGCGATCTCCCCGGCACAGGCGACGATTTGGCGCAGACCATACCCCTTTCAGCCGAATCGTGCGTGATTATGTAAGAATTCATTAGAAAATTCATATGAACTCTTGTGTGCAGAAATGAATTGTGGTATCGTTAATACAAATGGAGGAACTCTCGATTCCCTGATGTTCTCTTCTTCCCCCTCGTTGCCTCTCTTCCTTTCCTCACTCACCTTCCTTCGAAGAGAAAAAAACAAAAAACCCTTGCTTTAACATCTGAAGAGCAGGCTCACAACACCGGTTGGCTCGTGTCCAGAAGGTGCTTTTGACGTGAGGGCGCAAGGCCTTGCGTCCCTAAACTGGACCCCAGCGATCTTTCCGTAGTGGCGACTGTTGCTCGTAGCCCCCGTCCGCGGGGGCGTCTCAGGCGAGATTTATCCGGCAAACACGCCCTCGGGGATTAAATCAAACGTGACGTTGTCGAGCTATTCACCCCAGCCTTGCGAACGTCACATTAATGCTTTGAGCCTGCAAAAGATCGTTGTCAAGATAGTTGCATCCAGGAGAGTGCCGGGCCTGGCCCGACCCAGGAGGAGTAAAATGGATCTAGGTTCAGAGCCACCTGCTCGTTCGACTCAAGTGGGCGAAGAGCAGACTCAGACCCAGCTCCATTTCCATCTAAAAAGACGTATTGCTCACCTGCACACCTTGCAAGAGATTAGCTGCAAGCTGAACTCGAAGCTTGGCCTGGAGGACGTGCTGACCAGCATCCTGGATGAAACCATTCGAGCCATTGGTGCCGAACGAGGTTGCCTCTTGCTGGCAAATCCAGCGACGGGCGACCTGGAAATGCGTCTTACTCGCCATTTTCACCCCCCCGACCTGGCCGGCAAATCGTTCCGGCCCAGCCGGACGGTTATCGAGCGCGTCTGGTGCGAAGAAAAGCCGGTCCTCACCGCCAACGCCCTGGAGGACCCAGAGTTGGCCGAGGCAGACAGCGTAAGAAACTACGTGCTGCGCTCCATTCTGTGCGTGCCGCTTCGTCTGCAAGGGCAAAAGATTGGCGTCCTCTATCTGGACAACCGTCTCAAGGCCGGTCAGTTTCAGAAAGACGACCTGGCACTTGCGGCAGCCATCGCCGACCAGGCAGCAATTGCCCTGCACAACGCCCACTTGCATCAGGAAGCAGTAGATCGTGCCCAAAAATTGATGGAAGTGGTCCAACACGTCCAATCGTCGAATCAAATCAGTCTCAAGGTTCAGGGCTTGACCGACTTCCCAGAATTATTCGCCGTGATCGGTGGGGAGTTGGAGCAATTTGGCTACCATTGCGCCATCGCCCTGCTCAACCCTGACGAAACCTGCCTCGAAGTCCGGTACGTATCGTTTGCGGGGGAGTCCGGTCCTGACATCCCCATCCCCGTAGATGGAGTTCCCTGTGTTTCGGTGGCGGAGACGACCATCTGCCGGCAGGTGTTGGCGACACGTCAGGGCCGGCTCGTGGCGGATCTAGACGAAGTTATGACAGAATTGCTGAGACATCCCACCAACCTGGCCTGTCAATCTGCGTTCGTGGCGCCGTTGGTTGCCAACAATCGAGGCATCGGCTTGCTCATCCTGGGGCTAAATCGAGTGCATCTCGAAGACCCTTCTTTGTTGATGGCGTTTGCCAACCAGGTTGCTACCATGATAGAGATGTGCCGACTCCACACTCAGCTTCAACAACGTCTGGCGGAAATCCAAAGTGTGCTGGCCATCACCCGGGCGCTGGTCAGTGAGGTGAGTCTCAACAACTTGCTGGAATTCATCATGACCCAGGCCGAGCATCTGACGAACGCCGAAGGGGCAGCCGTCTTGCTGTTGGACGATGATGGTCGGCGACTTGAAGTAGCCTCGCCCAGTGAGCCGTGGCGGCACATGAAAGCTGGCTCCGGGTTTCCGGTGCAGGGTTCGCTGGCCGGGCTGGCCATAGCCAGCCAACGAGTTCAAATCAGCAACCAGGTAGAGGAGGACGACCGCACGGCGTCGGAACGCGCTTTCCTTCGGTCTGCCGAACTCAATTCACTGCTGTGTGCCCCACTCGTAGCCCAGAGCAAAAGTCTGGGGGCGCTCCTCGTGTGGAACAAGCGCGAAAGGGTTTTCACCAGCCACGACAGCCGTTTGATGGGCCTGTTCGCCGACCAGGCAGCGTTGGCATTGCACAATGCGTGGCTGTATGCTCGAAATCGTCAACTGGCAGTCGAACAGGAACGGCACCGGCTGGCACAAGAGCTGCACGACTCGGTGACGCAATCGCTCTACAGCATTGCACTGGCTGCACAGACCGCACTCAAACTACTTGACCAACCAGATTCGGGCGACAAGGTCCGAAATCCCATCGAGCACATTCTGGAATTCTCTCAAACGGCATTGACCGAGATGCGAGAACAACTACACAACCTGTATCCGACCGTGTTGATTGACAAGGGATTGATCCAGGCACTGGCCGAGTATTGCGACGAACTGGAGACACAATACACTTTGTCCATAAAATTTATGGCCGGCTCGGAGCCGCCGCTTTCGATGGTCCAACGAAAGACCCTTTATTACATAGCCCGGGAGGCATTGTGGAATGTGATAAAACACGCCGGTGCCACCCGCATAGACGTTTCGCTGACGACAGAAAATGGTCAGGTCGTACTCTCCGTCACAGACGATGGGGCCGGTTTTGATCCACTGACCGTTGATCGAGAGGAAACCATCGGATTAAGAAGCATGGAGGAGCGAACGAGGTTGCTGGGCGGCATTTTTGAGTTGCGGTCCGAACCGGGTCATGGGACCCGGGTAACTTCACGGATTCCAATCCAGGCATTTGAGCGATAAAACCATCTAGCCGACTCTTCTCAGCCCCTTCGTAAGTAACCTGTTCCGGGCTGATCAGGTTGACCAATGGTGCTTTGGAGGGACAACGATGAATCAAACTCGCGTCTTGATTGTGGACGACCACGCCGTTGTGCGTAAAGGCATTCAGATGTTCTTGAGCACCGAGCCCACCGTTCAAGCCATTGGAGAAGCTGTAAGTGCTCAGGATGCAATCCACAAGGCCCAAAGCCTGCAGCCAGACGTCGTCTTGATGGATTTGGTAATGCCCCAGGGAGACGGCGTGGAGGCCATAGCCGAGATAAAGCGTCGCACCCCAAATATCAAGGTGATCGTCCTCACCACGTTTGGGGACGAGGTCCGGGTCAACGCAGCGATGGAAGCCGGCGCCGATGGCTATCTGCTGAAAGACGCAGACGGGGAGGCGCTGCTGCAGGCCATTCACGCAGTCCAGCGGGGAGACGTTCCCCTTCACCCGCGCGTTGCCCGCTATCTGGTCAGAGGGACTGCCGGCAACGATGACGTAGGCAGGGTGAGCGATTTGACCGAGCGGGAGAAAGAGATACTGCGACTGGTGGCTCAGGGCTTAAGCAACAAGGCTGTGGCCCAGGCTTTAAACATATGCGAAGGCACTGTGAAAGTCCACGTCAGCAACATCCTCAGCAAACTCAACGTCTCAAGCCGGACTGAGGCCGCCGTCTGGGCGGTGCAAATAGGCCTGATCTCGCCGGGTGAGGATGGGTGAAGAACCTGTCAACTATATCGTTTGGCATATGCCGGTATATGCCATCTGTCCAATGTGAGCATCCGCTACATGTGGTACTTACAGATATGTTGATCGGTACTGGGCAGAGGATAAGAAACTTGCTACACTGAAAGTACGTTCTTGATTACAAATGAAACAAAATTGAGCTGACCCTAATGGGTCATCTCTTTGGAGAGCCAGGTCAAAAAGCTACGCCGGCATGTTTAGGGCCAGTAAACTTGCCGAAGTGCAGCCTTGCGCTGCTTTGTACTTGTCCAAAAACAACTTTGGAGTTTAGGAGCCGTTTTGCGCCTGATCTGCGCTCTAAAGTGCGGAGTTATTGATGGACAAGTGCTTTGCATTTTGGCCTGGCGTTGCCCAATCTTACTGGCAGATGACCGACAAGTCAAATCAACACAAGCGAACTATCCTGGAAAATGAGCTGTTGACTGTAAGAGAAGTCGCAGCTTATCTGCGTGTCAGTCGAGTTACCGTGTGGCGGTGGTGCCAGGAGGGAACTATCCCCGCCTTTCGGATAGGTCGTAATTGGCGTATCCACCGAGATGATCTATTACACCAGAGTAACTGCGGGAAAGACACGGCAAATGACTAACGCAACCCTTTCACAAACTGTTGACCCGACGTTAAACGCCCCTTGAAGAACTGTCGAAGAACGCCTGGTGTCCTCCTCCAGAAAGTGTCACCACATCTGTTTCTCAACCCGTCGGAATCCAAAACCGTCTAAATTGGACATCTCTAGCCCACCCACCTCGATCTTGCGGGCGATCTACGTGTCCGTAACCCAGGGCGAAACGGTTCGTACCACTGGGATACTGGAGTAAGCTTCGCTT
>JAJRXB010000194.1 GCA_024276515.1 Chloroflexota bacterium | reverse complement strand
GGCCGCCGGGCTGGATGGGCGGGTGCGGTTGCTGGGAGCCCTGCCCCAGGAGGAGGTTCGGGAACACCTGCGCCAGGCCACTATTTTTGCCCTCCCCTGCGTCGTCGCCCGGGACGGGGATCGGGACGGTATCCCGGTGGCCCTGATGGAGGCGATGGCGACCGGGATGCCCGTCGTCTCCACCGCCGTGTCGGGTATCCCGGAGCTGGTCGTCCACGGGGAGAGCGGCCTCCTGGTGTCGCCGGGGGACGCCCAGGCGCTGGCCCGTGCCCTCGGTCGGCTGCTGGACGACCCTCTCCTGAGACGACGATTGGGGGAGCAAGGGAGGGAAGTCGTCCTGCGAGACTTCAACATCGCCCGCTCGGCGGCGCGTTTGGTGGAGATCTTCGCCGCTCACCATTGCCTTCCGATGGTGGCTCAGGAGCGCGTCGGCTTCGTCACCGCAGGAGAGAGCGCGTGAACAGGGGTTTTTGGGAACCTCGGTTTGAAATCTATCACGAAACCTTCGCAAGGGTTTCGCCATCTGGGTAGTCACGATCAACTTTAAAATGGTCCCTGCCGGCCTCAAGGGGGAAAAGTTATGCCGGGGATTTTCTTCTTTTCGCGGCTAGAGCATATGCCTGCTTCCGAGGTCCAAACAACCGTTACGGTGATGGCCCGGGCTCTCGAGCATGCTCCCTGGCATCGTGCGGAAGTCCGATGCCAGGATGATGGAGCGATAGGCCGGGTAACCACGGGTATTTTGAATCCTGCGTCACAGCCCAAACTATCCTCGGATGGGAACCTCTCCCTCGTATTCGAAGGGAGGTTGTTGGGCGTTCAGGGTGAGCACCACGTCCCCGGCGAGACCGATCCTGATCTTGTGCTCCGTCTCTATCAGGCAGGGAGAACGAAGGAGATCGAGGGGTTGAATGGCAACTTTGCCTTCATCCTGTGGGATGCTCGGACCAAGCAATTGTTTGCCATGACGGATAGGTACTCTTCTCGACCCCTCTATTACACTGTTACCTCTGGCGGTATTGCCCTTGCCTCTGAGGCAAAAGCTATCGTGGCCTCTGGGCTGGTTAAGCCAGAGTTGAATGAAGCTGCTCTGGCAGAATTCTTTAACTTTCGACACCCGTTGGGTGATAAAACCTTGTTGAAGAATATACGGTTGCTACCACCGGCGGGCAAATTGATGTGGGAATGGGGAGAGAGCCAAGCCCGAGTTGATCAATATTGGCAACCACCAATCTATGACGAGAGCAGGGCTTCTTTAAAGGAACAACTTCCTTCCGTTGCTACCCTGCTTGAGCAGGCAGTCGCTCGTTGCGCCGATGGCCCGCTGACCGGAGTTACCCTGAGTGGTGGCCTTGACTCACGCCTGTTGGCTGCTTTGGCAAGAAAATACGTCGTTCCCCTTCACACGCTCACCCATGGGCGCGTTGACTGTCTTGACCACGTGTACGCGTCCGAGGTAGCACAATGTATTGGCAGTGTGCATCACCGTCTGAGTTTGCCCGCAGATTATCTGCCTCCCATCGCACCTCTGGGCGTGTGGTTGACAGATGGCTTGATGACCTGCATTGATTTCTATGCCCTTAGCAGTGCGCCGATGTTTCGGGAGGCGGGCGTCAGGAGCTTGCTCTACGGATTGGCCGGGCCATTGGGGGGCATTGCTTTTAAGCACAATGCTACAATAGCTGGGGAAGGGCTGCCTCAAGGTGTGGCACAGGTCCAACGTCAATTTGGGGTCTGCATTCCTGAACGTCTCCAGGCTTCAATCTTTACCCCTGATTTCTTTGATCTGGTCCGAGGGCTACCCACGCAAAATCTGGTCAAAGCTCTCGAGACGGTTAAGGACACACCAGTACCCTGGCAGGTTGAATACTTCTGTCATCGTTTCCGCTGGCCTCGAACGGGATTCTATGGCCCTCAGTCCATTCGCAGTTGGGTGGAATGCCCTCTGCCGTATTACGATTATGAATTCTATGAGAGTGTGTATCAACTACCTCCGCGCGTTCGTGCGAACCGGCGGTTGCAAATCGCTCTATTAGAATATTTTGCCCCAGAGTTGGCGCACATTCGTTGGACTTACACCCATCTCCCGGCTGGGTGGACTTCTTCAACCATCATTCGGTTTCAGCGGGGCAGGAGGTATCTTCATCGGCGACTCAGCCATCTCAGCGGGGGGAAGATCCCTCCACCTGCTGCTGAAGAGCAGGCTGATTACGCCAATTGGTTCCGGGTGCAGTTACGATCTTGGTTGGAAAGTATCCTGTTGGATGAACGCACTCTGTCACGTGGTTATTACAGGCCGGACTTCATCCGCCAAATGATACAAGAGCACGTGGCTCGTCGGAGAGACTACTCGATCCAATTTGGGCTGTTGCTTACTTTTGAACTATGGCAGCGTCTTTTCATTGATGGGGAAAGGGACGCATTGATCCCAGAAGATCCAGAGGCCCTTGACTGGCGGGTGACTTTCTTCTGAGCACAGCGAATCCAGGTGCGATAAATGGGACGACAAAGTATTTCCTTCACGCCGGTGGAGTCTGCACATCAAGGTAAACTGCGCATATTGATCGCCGGCGACTACCCACTGGACCCAGACCACATCACCGGGGGCGTCGAGGCGGTGATCGTCTACCTGGCCCGGGCCTTGAGCCGGCTCCCCGACCTGGAGGTCGAGGTGCTCTCCCTCAGCCTGCAGGTGGGGGAACCCCGGCAAGCTATGGTGGACGGTCTGCCGGTGCACCACCTGCCGTCCGCCCGGGGGCTTGGCCCCCTCTACTACTTCATGGCCCGCCGCCAGCTCGTCCGGCACATGCGGGCCCTGGCCCCCGACCTCATCCACGCCCACATCGCCGGCGTCTACGCCGACGCGGCGTTGCGCAGCGGGATCCCGACTCTCCTCACACCCCACGGCATCACCTATCGGGAGATGGAGATCAAGTATCCTGCCTGGCCAAAGCGGGTGTACCACAGCCTGCCCGTGCTCGCCGAGCGTTCCACCATCCGACGGGCCCGCTACCTCATTGCCATCAGCCCTTATATCCTGAAGGCTTTCGACGGACGGATTGACGAGGGAGAGGTGTTTCACATCGAGAACCCTATTGACGACCGTTGGTTCGACCTGCCCAACCGGGAAGTGGCAGGACGTCTGCTTTACGCGGGCACCATTTCTCCTCGCAAAGCGCTCCTCGACCTGCTGCGGGCCATCCACCAGGTTCGGGACGCCGTGCCTCACCTGGAGTTGCGGGTGGCCGGGGGCGAGGGGAGAAGCTATGCCGACTACGCCGCCCAGGCCCGTCGCTTCGTCGCCGAGCACCACCTGGAAGAGCAGGTGACCTTCCTGGGTCACCTGGACGAGGAGCGACTGCTGGAGGAGTATGCCACCTGCTCTCTGCTGGTGTTGCCCTCTCGCCAGGAGACGGCACCGATGGTCGTGCAGCAGGCGATGGCCGCCGGCAAGCCGGTGGTGGCCACCACGGTCGGGGGGATCCCCCACCTGATCCACGATGGGGCCACCGGCCTCCTGGTCGCGCCCGGCGACACCGCCGCCCTGGGGGAGGCCATCGTCCGCCTGCTGCAGGACGAGGCGCTGCGCCGCCGGATGGGACAGCAGGCAAAGCAGGAAGCCGAAGAGCGCTTTAGGGCCAGCCGGGTTGCGGCCCGCACCCGGGAGGTTTATCATCACGTGATCCAGCAGGTGCGCGTTGCTGGTGAAATTAGCTATTGAAGGGAAAAAGAGAGATTATGGCACAGCCACCGGAACCCGCAGGTGAGCAACCGAACGGGCTCGTCGTCGCCTGGGCCCCCCACAGCCCCCGGGGGGAGCTTCTGTCGGAGGCCTTTGGTCTGGCCCTCCACACCATCCACGCCGTGGGACGTCGCCGACGCCACGTCCTGCTCAAGTACCCTGTCCAGGCCTGGCGCACCTGGCGGCTGCTGACCCGGGAGCGCCCTCGCCTGGTCGTCGTGCAGAACCCGCCCATCTTCGCACCGCTGGTGGTCTACCTGTACGCCCGGCTCTACGGCGCACGCTTCGTCATTGATGCCCATACCGGGGCACTGGTGCTCCCCCTGTGGCGCTGGTCGCTGCCTCTCCACGGCCTTCTTTCGCGCCGGGCGGTGACGACACTGGTCACCAACGAGCACTTGAAGCGGATGGTCGAGGCCTGGCGAGCGCCGGTCACCGTAGTCCCCAACATCCCCGCCGAGTACCCCCAGGGCAATCCTTACCCGCTCGGAGGACGCTTCTCGGTTGCCGTCATCAACTCCTTTTCCCTGGATGAGCCTC
>JAJRXB010000193.1 GCA_024276515.1 Chloroflexota bacterium | reverse complement strand
GGGGATGCGCTCAGGCTGCCCGGCGACGACGACAAAGGGGATCACGATGATGACCTGTCCTGATTGCCACCAACCGATGTCCATCACCCACCGGGGCGTCCAGGCGGACACCGATCAGAAAACGGTGTATCTCCAGGCGACGTGTCCCGCCTGTGGAGCGGCCCAGGAGTTGCGCCTGGCCATCGTCTACGCCCCGTACCGCTTCGTGGTGCCCACCGGGCCGGAGACGTCCCTGCGCCTGGCGGTGGTCGCGCGCCGGGAGATAGATGTGCCGGGGGAGGGTGTGCAGCCGGACGACCTGGCCGAATGTGTCCGCTGCAACGCCATCATCGCCCGGCCCCACTACTACTACGTCTTCTACGCCGGACGACCGGGATTGGTGGAGCTGTGTCCCGTTTGCTACGAGGTGCTTCGCCATTTCCTGCCGTCGGGCCAGGTTGAGCCAGAGCCGGAGTTCTAGGGGTCTACGCAGATGCACGTTCGGATCCTTTCCTTCGGCGGTGGAGTGCAGACCACCGCCCTGGCCATCATCAACGCGCTGGTCAAAGCCCGGCGCGAGGGGCGAAAGGCTTCTGTGCCCGCCTCCCTACGAGGCTTGATAGCCCGGGCCGACGACCTGGACATCTGCGCCGACGAGATCGTCTTCGCCGACGTGGCCGACGGGCAGGCCGACGAAGAATGGCCGGGGGAAAGCCCGGCCACTCACGCTGCCATCGAGCATCTGAATGAGTGGTTGAGTAGCTACGGCCTGGGCATCACCACCGTCTCGGCCGGCCACCTGTTCCGCTGGGCCTGGGACCACCGGCTGATCCCGGTCACCTATGGCGGCCAGAGGGGCAACGGCCGCCGCCAATGCACCCACAAGTTCAAGATCGTGCCCATCCAGCGATACCTGCGTCCGCGTTGCGTGCCGCCGGAGGTGGAAAGCCGCTTCCGACAATGGGTCGGCCGGGCGGTGATCACGGCCCGGCGGGAGGTGGAAGACACCCCCCGGCAGTTGTCACTATTCGGTGAGGCCAAGCCAAAGGAGCGACGTATCCCCCTCCTGGACCGCTGGCGGCCCAACTGGCGGGAGCTGGCCTGGCGGGAACTGGGCTTCGGCGATGGCTGGGGACTGACGACTCAGCTCGGCATCAGCGTGGACGAGATCGAACGGGTCAAGCCGGCGCGGGAGTGGTGGGTGCGTAATCGCCACCCCCTGGTCGAACTGGGCCTGCGCCGGTCGGATTGCGTATCCGTCATCACCGCCGTCGGACTGCCGGTCCCTCCCAGGTCGGCCTGCGAGTTCTGCCCGCTCCAGCCCTTCTCACGCTGGCGCGAGTTGGCGGAGCGACGGCCCCAGGTCTTCCGGCGGGCGGCGGAACTGGAGGCCCGCTGCAACGAGCGGCGGGCGGCCCTGGGCAAATACCCGATCTACCTGACTTCCACCGGCCGGCCGCTGAGCCAGGCGGTAGGCGAGGATGGGACCGGGCGACGAATGATGCTTCCCGGCCTCGGCGACCTGGCCGTCACAGCGGCCGAGTGCGAGGGGTATTGTTTCGTCTAGAAGCAGAAAACTGCCCTGGAAATTCCACCGAAAGAGGAGGTCCCAATTCATGCTCAACAGCGTCAAACTCATCGGCTTCGTGGCCAAGCCGCCGCGTCGTATCGGCGACCAGTTCTTCTTCCCCCTGGCCGTCTACCGCGACCCGCACCGGGCGGGGGACGACGAGGGTGAAAGCAATGGAAGCGAGAAAAAGCGGGAGGTGCCCGACTTCCCGCACGTCATCGTCGTCACCCACACCCTGCCCCCCTTCGTCAAACACCGGAGCAAGATCCGGGTCGAGGGCTGGCTGCGCACCCGCAACCGGAGCGAGCCACTTCCCAGGCGGGTGCTCAAGGACCTCAAGCGGGGGGGCGTGGGCGAGGAGCAGGCCAGGGAACTGGTCGGCCACCTGCCCCCGGATGTGCTGGTCAAGACGACCGAGGTCGAAGTCGTCGCCGAACGAATTCTCAAGGAGGCATAGGTTAGGAACATGGGGAACAACAACCTGGACATCAAACGCGGGTATCTGACCCACGACGCCCAGATGTTCGAGACCCGCAGCGGCCGCCTCAAGATCACCTTCCGGCTGCGGGTGCCACGGGATGCGGGGATGCCGGGCAAGGGAAGAGGCAACTCCGACTTCTTCACCGTGGTCGCCTACGGCGACAGGTTCCTGGAAGTCTACCCGCGACTCGTCGCCGGGACACAGGTGGTCGTCATTGGCTTCACCCAGAGCCGGGACGTGATGGTCGGAGGAGAAAAACGGGTGGTGGTCGAGACGGTGGCCCAGGACCTCTTCGTCTCCCGCAGGGATGCCCTGGCCCGCGTGGCAGAGCCAGGACGGGCTAGCCTAAGGCAGTCGCCGGAGGAAAACGAGGAGGTCGAAGGTGGAGATTGAGATTTCCCTCTCTCGCCTGCTACTCGTCATAGCCCTGATCCTCGTCGTCCTGGCCGGGGTCATCGGCTACCGGGTCTCTCCCTTCGTCGGTGGCCGGCCGGTGCTGCTCGACCGACAGAACTACGCCATCAAGCAGTACCTCGACCGGGCAGGGGCGTGGGCCGAGGCGATGGAGACGGCCGGAAGCACCTTGCGCGACCTGATCCCCCCGGCGGAGGAGGGCGGGGAGGAGAGGGGCGAAGCCTACCCCACCCCCATCGCCCGGCCGGGCGACCTGTACGGCCGGGCGCGGACGGCGCGCGAGGCGCAGGAAGCGTTGCTGACCGTCAAGCGAGAGGTGGAACAGACGGCCGTGCCGGAGACGATGGTCGGCCTGCACGGCCTGGTCATCAACGCCGTGGACGCCCATCTGGCCCTGGGCCAGGCGGTGCTGGACCTCATCGGCGCGCCGGGGGGCGAGCCGGCGGCCCGGGCGGCGGCGCAACGGGCGCAAGAAGCCCTGGGCGTCCTGCAAGAGGCGCTGGCGCAGCAGGAGGCGTTGTTGCAGAATGAGTAGTCACGATCTGGAGTACAAGGCACACCTGGCCCAACTTCGGTCGGCGCTGGCCACGGCCGAGCAGATGCGCAACCGGGCGGAGGCGGAACGCGCCCAGGCCCTGGCCCACCTGGTCGGCATCGCCCAGGAGGTCGTCCCCGGCGATGTGGATCGGCTGGCCCGGCAAGGGGAGCAGATCGACGAATGGCCGCCGGATCGGCTGGGAGGCTGGTTGAGGGGACAGATCAAGGCCAGGATCACCCGCCTCTCGATGCTGGCCCGCACCGACCTGGCCGACCAGGTGACGGAGCTGCAGGCAAAGCTGACCGAACGCGAGACGCAAATCCTGGAATTATCCGATCTCATCCGAAAGTTGCAGGGGCAAGAGCGGGACCTGAAAACGGCCCGGCGAGAGCTGGCGGCACTCCGGCAGGAGAACGTCCGGCTCCGGGAACGGCTGGCGGCGTTGGAAGCGCAAGTGGAAGTCCAGACGGCGACCTCGGCCCCCGCGCCGGCCGAGGCCCCGGGCACTCGCGCCGGGGAAGCCGACGCCTGGCAGGCGTTGAACGCCCAGGCGTCCCGTCTAAAGCAAGGCGAAGGGCAGGCGGCGGGAGCCAGATCGTCGCCAGAGATGAGTCGTGACCAGGCCGGGCTTCCCCCCAATCCCACAGGGATGCTGACCTACCTGGACGACTGGCGGGGCAAGTCCTACTGGCCCCAAGTCGAGGCCATCTTGCGGGCAATGGGAGAACAGGGAGTGTGCCGGCCGGCCGGGCTGCTGGCGGTGTTGCGCGATCAGAGCCGGGCGACAGTCTATCGCAACCTGGACCGGGCGGTCGAGTGGGGGTTGGTTCTATCGGATTTCGTGTCTGCCGGGCTAAAGGGCGGCAAACCTTCACGTGTCGTCCGCCTGTCGGCCACCGGTCAGGCCGTCTACCGGCATCTCTTCGGGCGTGATCCGGTCGTCAGCCTGATCGACCGATTGGCGAACCCCCATCGCTCCGAGGAGCAGGCGCTGTTGGCCCTGATGGCCCGGGACGTGTTCCAGCACTACGGCGCATTGGTAGACCTCTTCCCCGATCCCATCTCCCTGGCGTCGGGGCGCGAATACCGGCCCGACCTGGTCGTCGTCTGGCAAGAGACCCCCCTCTACGTCGAGGTCGAGCGCGGCCCGCGCCGGGGCCGAGCCGCCCGTTCCGACAAATGGAGCATCTACGCCGAGGCCGGCGGAGGGCAATTCTATTTTGTCGTGCCCGGCAAGGAAGCCCAGGGCAAGCTGCTGAACGAGCTGACCCTGTGGACGAGAGAGGACAGGCAGGCCGTCCAGGTTTCCATTTGCAACCTGTCCAATTGGACCGAGGCGCACGAAAGCCCCTGGACCCTGACCAAGGGGATGGGGCAGAGGTACAAAGCTTAAAATGCCCGATCATCATCCTCAAAAAGTACCTCCGGCTGTCACTTAAGCCCCCTTCCAATCCCAGTCTCACCTGAGATTGGGATTGGCTCCCTATACGCATCTTGCACCCAATCTCAGCTTCCAATCTCAGAGATTGGAAGGGTGGGAGGGAAGTACCAGGGAAGAAAGTACCGGGCTGGGGGCTGTTTTTTGGCTTGACAATACACTTGTACAGTGGTAACATATACCTGCACAGTGATAGCCTCACCGGGACACAGGGGGTACAGGACGATCATCTCGAGGAGTAGTTGATGGCAGGGATTGAACACCTGGCAGGCACGCCGGTGCAGTTGTTGCTATAGGGGGAGCGACCGATGGACGATGCGTTTTTACTCCCTATGACGGCACATGTCGTCTCACCCTCAAGCACCTGGCGGACCTCCGTTTCTTGAAGGAGATATTCGGGAGGGGAGCAAGATGAAACGTTGGTTGATATTCCTGATCACAATCCTGCCCCTGTCGTTGATGCCAGGATCGGCCCTGGGCGCGCCGCCCACGCCGCAGACGCCGCCGGCCCCGCCCTTGCCTCCGGCGCCGCCCCCGATCGTTGAGGAGACGACCGGAGAAGAATTCCACGCCCTGGAGCTGCCGCCGCTGAAAGCGGTGCTGATCGTCGGCCCCATCGACGGCGACTACGGCGACTGGACCACCGAAGAAAAGCAGCACATGGACCTGGCGGCGGCCGAACTGGCGGCCAACAGCGTCACCGTCACCAAGTTCTACACCCCCAACAACGACTGGGAGCAGATCAAGGCAGCGGCCAGGGGCGCGCACTTCCTCCTCTATCGCGGGCATGGCGTCTACTGGAGTCCCCTGCCCCATCCCACGGTGGGTGGCTTTGCCTTGAAGGACCGCTTTGTGTCGCCCGACGACATCCGCAACGACCTGGAACTGGCGCCCAACGCCATCGTGATGTTGTATGCCTGTTTCTCGGCCGGGTCGTCGAGCATCGAGGGGGACGTCATCGACAGTGCAGAGGCGCAACGCCGGGTGGCCCAATACTCCGACCCCTTCTTCGACGTCGGCGCCGCCGGGTACTACGCCAACTGGTACGGGAATGCCTTCCAGATGTTCGTCCGCTACCTGTTCCAAGGCAAGACCCTGGGGCAGGCCTACGAGTCGTACTTCGACTTCGACCCGGCCACCGTCGAGCGTCATACCCACCCCGATCACCCGATGATGGCCATGTGGCTGGACAAGGACTTCTGGTGGGGGGCCGGCAACCCGGCTTACGACAATGCCTTCGTGGGCCTGCCGAACAAGAAGCTGGAGGATCTGTTCTACGTGACCCGGATGAGACTGACGCCACCGGCTCTCATCGCCCTGGTCGAGCTCGGCTCTTCGGCCCGGACGTACACCGTTCGGGTGACCAGCACCAGCCCGGATAGCTTCACCTGGACGGCGACGCCCTCGGCGTCGTGGATAAAGGTGCAGCCGACGAGCGGGAGCAGTGGACAGGCGATGACCGTCACCCTCTCGCCCGGCGGCAAGGGCCTGGGGACCTACCAGGGAAGCATTCATATCACAGCCACCAGCACCAGCCCCAACCCGGTCCTGGATGGAGATCAAACCATCCCGGTCACACTACAAGTAGTGGAGCAGGTGCATGCCACCTACCTGCCGGTAGTCACCAGGTAAGAGGAAGGCTACGGCGGGCGGGTGGCCTGGACGCCGGCGGTCCCCTTGCTGGTCGACGTGCCAGGTCTGAGCATCACGTTTGAGGCCGAAGAGTAATTGCGGTATAATGTGTATCCGTATGGTGAAAGAAAGACGGTGAGGTGACCGATGGACCGTATCCGATGGCAGGATCGAATCGTCATTGCGCCGGATCTCCACCACGGCGATCCGTGCATCAAGGGCACCCGCATCCCCGTGGCGGTGATCGTCGGCAGCCTGGCCGACGGGATGACGCCGGAGGAGATTCGGGAGGCATATCCCCAGTTGGCCGTGGAGGACATTCAGGCCGCCCTGGCCTACGCCGCCGAAGTGGTCAGCCAGGACCTCCTGGCGCCATTGCCTGCATAGGGAAATGGCGATGCGCGTCAAAGTGGACGAAGACCTGCCCAGGGCGGTGGTTCGGATGCTTCGGGACAGGGGATACGATGCGACCGGCGTGGTAGAGCAAGGGATGGGAGGCTGGAAAGACCCTGCTTTGTGGCAGGCCGTACAGGCCGAGCAACGGTTCCTGGTGACGGCCGATAAGGGATTTGCCGATGTACGCCTCCACGCGCCGGGGACCCATGCCGGCGTCTTGTTGCTGCGTCCCGGCCAGGATGGTATCCGACCGATGGTCGAGCTTCTGGCGCGAGTCCTAGAAAGCTACGATCTGGAGATTCTGGCCGGGGCGGTAACGGTGGTCACGCCCCGGGGGGTCCGCATCCGCCGGGCGAAGAGATAGCGGAGCACGAGGATGTTGACCTTGTACGTGGACAGCCTGGACCCGATGACGCTGGCCTCGTTCCAGCGTTTGTTGGGCGATAGCCTGGCTCTACGTCCCCTGGACGAGGGGACGGTGGAAGTGGTGCAGGGTGGGCAGGCAGTGGCCCGCCTGGAACGGCGCCCCCGGGCCTACCAGGAAGCATTGACGGTGCCGGAGGCGGCGCAATTCGCCGGGGTGGCCGACAGCACCATCCGCCACGCCTGCCGCACGGGGCGGCTGGCGCATCGCAAGGGGAGCAACAAGGCCCTGATCACCGACCGGCAGGCGGTGCGAGCCTTGCAGGCCAGAGGGGGGTTGATCCCCCGGCGACGGAGACGGAAGAAATGATGATCACCGTTGCTTCGGGAAAAAGACAATGCGCAAGCTCATCACGCTTCCCGGTGTAATGGTTAGGGCCCTGTCAAAGTCAGCAAAATCGTGAAACATCGGGTACAATTCCACCAATCAACCAAGAGCAGCCTGCTTCCGGCGCTCCCTGGAACTCACCGGCACATCTC
>JAJRXB010000192.1 GCA_024276515.1 Chloroflexota bacterium | reverse complement strand
TTCCTGGGGCGACGTGTAGCCGGTCCAGTGCACTCGCTCCGCCGCCAGTCCCCGCGCCTGGATGAGCGACCGCACCCGGTCGGCGTAGGCGCGGTTGGTGGGGTCCACGTCGCCCACCTGCCCGCCGATCATCAGCAGGCGGGCATCGTATCCCCGGCGCACCAGGCGGTCCAGCGCCAGGATCAGGTCCTCGCCCCCCTTGCTCTCGTTGAGAAAGCCGAAGTAGGCCAATAGCAGCGTATCGTCTTTCACCCCCAGTCGGGCGCGCCAGCGTTCCCGGTCGTAGTCAGCGGGCGGCTCCGGCTCCACGTTGCTGCCCAGAGGAATGTGAATCAGCGAGTCAGCGAATGAGCGAGTCAGCGAGTCACCCCCCACCTCGCCGATTCGCTGACTCGCCGACTCGCCGACTCGCCGACTCGCCCAAGATTCCCGCAGCGTCCGCTCATCCTCCACATTAGTGACGATGACCGCGTCGGAATGGCGGGCCAGGGCCAGGATGCTGCGCCAGCGCAACGGCCCCGCTTTGGGGAAGAGGTAAGGAACCCGCAAATCGTGAAAGGTGACGGCGACCCGTGGGCGGTCCGGTCGTCGGCGCAACCACCACGGCAGCCAGTTGACCCAGCCCCCCAGGTCAAAGGCGGCCGCCTGGTACTGAATGTGTAGCACGTCGGGGTGGTGCTCGTCCAGGAAGCGTCGGATCTGCCGCCAGCAGCCCGGTCCCCAGCCGGTGATAACGGGGTATATTCGGAGATTGGGGGCTGGAGATTGCTCATTTGCGATTTGTCCCTCTGCCGATTCGCCAGCCCGACACCTGCGCGATGTGAGGATACTGACCTCAACCCCCAAACCAACCAGGTGTCGGGCCAGATGGGCCGTGTGGTCGGCCACGCCCCCCTGCATCGGGGGATATTCGCCGGTGAGGAAACAGAGCTTCAGGTTTTCCATCGAGATGCCTGGCACAATTGTTTTAGTACGCGGTGGTATGCTATAATTTGGGAAACCCCAAGCGCATTGAAGGCTCAATGACGGCTGAAGGAGCAGCAATGATTACGCTCGAAGCAGGTTTGTAACCTGCGCTTTAGTTCCCCAAGAGGCGTTTTGCACTCCAACCGGGGGTTACAAACCCCCTCCGAGCATTCAACTGCGTAAGTACTGGGTCAGGTGACAGTCACTTCTGAAAGTGACTGTCACCTGAATTTACCACCGCCAACCCCGACCGGAGCACCTGCCAGTAGGCCACCATCCGCTCCCGGCGCAGCGACCGTTTGTGCCCCACCAGCCACTTGAGTGATTCCTCGGCCAGTTGAAAGGCAAACGTGCCCAACAAAAAGAGCCGGACGACCAACCCCCAGCCTGCCCCGTAGTACTTGCGAAAGTAGCGAATCTTGCTGCGCTGAAAGCGAATGGTCCGCGCCGCCACGACCTGCTCACTGCTCTTGCCCTCGTGGTGGACGATTTGCGCCGTCGGCAGGTAGTGAATCTCCCAGCCGGCCGCCCGGCAACGGCGACACCAATCCAATTCCTCAAAATACATAAAGAAGCCCTCGTCCAGAGGGCCGAC
>JAJRXB010000191.1 GCA_024276515.1 Chloroflexota bacterium | reverse complement strand
GGAATGGGGATTCCGGGGCTGCGTATTGCTGGCGGCAGTTCTCATCGGAGCGCCGGAATCCCTATTCCGGCGGCTCCCTTGAAAGGCCCCCCAACATCCTCGATGGAGAATAGACCAACAACACTCAACGGGGAGACTATCAATTATTTCACCTATGGCGTGAGGTCATCGCGTTTCACGTTTCACGCCTCACAACTCTCGATACCCCACCAATTCAATATCCGGCACCCGTCTGAGGCGTGGCTCCAGCCAGTGGACACGCTGGCACTGCACGGCGACCAATATCCGGCGGCCCGGGTCACGCCGGGCGGCCCGCAGGATGTTGTCCAGCATGGCCTGGTTTTGAGCGGCCCACGCTCGCCGGGCCTGGGCGTCCCAGCTCATCTCGCTGAGGGCGCAGAGGGTGTGACAGGTCCCCTCAAAAAGCCAGGTGTGGATCGCTTCGGGGTTGTTGGCCGTGCGCTGGGCCCAACGCAACGCCCGGTCCAGCCGACGGGCCAGCCCGGCGCGCCAGCCGGTCTTGGGGGCGAAGTCGTTGAACTGTCGGGCGTCGGGGGCCACGGGCACCACCACGGTGTTGCTCAATTCGGCCAGGGGGAGCAGACTGCGCCCCACCTCCACCGGCGCCCGGTCCAGGTGGCCCATCTCCCACTCATCCTGGGGCAATTCCACGCACAGCAGGTCGGGCGCGACCTGGTCCACGATGGCGGCCAGGGCGTCCAGATTGTAGCGGATGGGTTGGGTGTGCATGTCAGAAAGGGTGCTCAACAGGGCCAATCGGGTTTTTGTCATCATCCTTCTCACCTGGGTCAGTTCTCCGGCCAGGTTCGATATCAGGGTATCACAACCGGCCGCCGGTTAACAGCGTTGGATTACCTGTTTCGGGGCAGGTGATTCTACCTGGTCAGGTCAGCCTCACCCAGCCCTGGCGGACGGCGTAGAGGGCGGCTTCGGTGCGAGAGTGGACGTTCAGCTTGCCGTAGACGTTGGCCAGGTGTCCCTCCACCGTGCGCACGCTGAGGTAGAGGCGCTGGGCGATCTCCTTGTTGCTCAGCCCCTGGGCCAGCAGGGTCAGCACTTCTCGTTCACGTTTGGACAGGGGTTCGGGCAGCGCGTTTTCGCGGGGGGGTGACTGGCGGGCCATGCGCGTCACCAGTTGCAGCGCCAATCTCCGGGGCAGGCTGACCTCGCCGGCGGCGACCTGGCGGATGGCGTTGAGCAGTTCGGGCAGCGAGGCGTCGCGCTCGATGCAGCCCAGCGCGCCCCTCTCCAGCCAGGCCAGCGCGGTCGATGCGTTCAATTTGTCGGCGATGATCAGGGGGTGAGTCTGGGGAAAAGAGGTCAAAATCGGGGACAGGAAGTCATCCGCGATGCGGCCGTCCAGCAAAAGAACGTCGGGGGGCTCGGCGACCCGGGCCGGGTCGGGCGCGTGGGCGACCTGGTCCAGGTTGGGCCGGCCCCTCAGCAGGGCACGCAGTCCCAGCCGCCAGAGGGTGGGTCCGCCCAGGATGCAGACGCGCAGTGAGACGGTATCGTCGGTCACAGGGACACCTCCTCTCCGGCTATAGCTTATCACGTCCCTTGCCATCTCGTCAGCGCCGTTTGGCCCACCTTCGACCGGGCAGTTTGGCCCGTCGGCGCTCCGTCCGCAGCGCCGAGGCCGGAACCTCTGGTGCAGGCAATAGACATCATCAGTGCCTGGGAATTTCGGGGAGTGAGGCATCCCCAACGAAGTACCCAAAGGGTGATGCCTCACAGCGCCGCATCTGGGGATGTAGCCCGCGCCGGAATAGGGATTCCGGCGCTACGCTTGCTCTGCAGCCCCGGAATCCCCATTCCAGGGCTGCACCGGCATACCGCGCCCGGTCAGGTCAGTCCCAAAGCCCAGAAAAAGTTGAGCAGGAAGTAGGCGTTGTCCCGGTCTATCACAATGGGGGCATCGCTTCCTTTGGTCAGGATATTGAGTTGTCCTTCGCTCAGTGGCCGACCTGCCTGCTCGTAGACCTGGAGGAAGCGGTCGTAGTCAATAGCACCGGCGGCCAACAACCGGGGGCCGACGTCGCCGAGGGATGCCGATATGGGGTAGCCGTTGGGCGGGTTGATCTGGCCGACCGGGGAGACCTGCTCTGCCGGTGGCTCTCCTGTGGGGGACGAGTCGCTTGCCTGTGGGGCCGCCTCACTGGCCGGGGGACGGCCCCACAGCACGTAGCCGCTCCCCAGGCCGAGGGCGAAGGCGATCAACAGCAGGGCGACCAGCAGCCACGCCGGCCCCGGCGTCCATCGCAGATAGGGTTGCCTCATCGGCCAACTCCCATCCTGCGCATGGTCCACGTCACCAGCCAGACCAGCGCCAGACCCCCCATCGCCAGCGGGGCCAACTGGTCCACCAGCGGATTCCCCTGGAATATCCACGAGGCCGCTCCCACCGCCAGGAATCCTCCCAACAGCCACCATCCCAGGCGGCTCTTCTTGCCGCCCGAATCTGCCGAACTATGGCAACAATCACTCACGTTTCACCTCCTACTATTGGGTCAGATTAGGACAAATTGTTCTGCCCGGCAAACTCTGCTACAATGTTGCTACATCTCTGACATCGGGCAAGAAGGATAAGAAAAAATGGAAGACGAATATCGCTTTGAAACGCTGACCATCCACGCCGGCCAGCCGCCCGACCCGGCCACGGGCGCGGTGATGACCCCCATCTACCAGACTTCCACCTACGTCCAGACCGACGTGGGCGTGCACAAGGGCTACGAGTATTCGCGCACCGGCAATCCCACCCGCACGGCGCTGGAAACCTGCCTGGCCGCGCTGGAAGGAGCCGACTTTGGACTGGCCTTCGCCTCCGGCATGGCGGCCATTGATACCCTGCTCCGGCTGGTGAGCCCCGGCCAGCACGTGCTGGTCGGCGACGACGTGTACGGCGGCACCTATCGCCTGTTCGACCGGGTGCTGCGCGACTACGGCCTGAGCTTCAGCACCGTGGACATGGCCGACCTGGAGGCCGTGTCGAGGGCGCTGCGACCGGAAACCCGGCTGGTGTGGCTGGAGACGCCGACCAACCCCCTGCTCAAAGTGGCCGACATCGCGGCCGTCAGCGAACTGGCTCACGACCACGGGGCCCAGGTCGCCGTGGACAATACCTTTGCCTCGCCCTTTCTGCAACAACCGCTGGCCCTGGGCGCCGACTTCGTCGTGCACAGCACCACCAAATACCTGGGCGGTCACTCCGACGTGGTGGGCGGGGCCATCCTGACCGACGATGGTGACGCCTGCCAGCGGTTGAAGTTCCTGCAAAACGCCGTCGGCGCGGTGCCGGGGCCGATGGATTGCTGGCTGGTACTGCGAGGTCTGAAGACGCTGGCCCTGCGCATGGAACGTCACTGCGCCAACGCCCGGCGGATTGCCGCTTTCCTGGCCGATCACCCGGCCGTGGAGCGGGTGCACTACCCCGGCCTGCCTGCCGACCCCGGCCACGCGCTGGCCGCCCGTCAGATGCGAGATTTCGGCGGCATGGTCTCCTTCGTGGCGAAGGGGGGCGAGGCGGTCGCTCGCCGGGTGGTGACCGGAACCCGGCTCTTTGCCCTGGCCGAGTCGCTGGGCGGAGTGGAGTCACTCATCGAGCACCCGGCCAGCATGACCCACGCCTCGGTGGCCGACTCGGCCCTGGCGGTGGACCCCGGCCTGATCCGCCTCTCGGTCGGCGTCGAGCACGCCGATGACCTGATCGCCGACCTGGCACGGGCGTTGGGGCGTGGCGCGCCGGAATAGGGACGTTCCGGCGCTCCGATGGCTCTCTGCAGGGCCGGAATCCCCATTCCAGGGCCGGGTCAGGGGTCACAGACCCCTGACGAGCGGAAGCCACAGACGCCTGACGAGC
>JAJRXB010000190.1 GCA_024276515.1 Chloroflexota bacterium | reverse complement strand
TGTCATTCTGAGGAGCGCAGCGACGAAGAATCTCGTTATCGCAACAACAAATCGCGTGGGACGACGAGATTCTTCGCTCCCTGTGGTCGCTCAGAATGACATAGCTGAGTAGATGTTCTAAGTCTTGTCAAGAATCTGAACCTTAAAATCCTGCGAATAGCATCTGGGTCTTAGTTTCGGGCACAAGCCGCACGAAGCCTGGCCCTGGTCAGAACGAGTCTTCAACCGGGCTTGACAACTCGCTCTCTACTGTGCTATACTGCACATACGGAGCGAGGGGAAGTTGCTTCCAGCTTGAGGTGACCAGTGGTCAGCCTCTTACCTATCTGGAGCGGCTTCTCCTTTCTTCTTTGCGTTCCATCCGGCGTTCCGCTCGCTCCCGCCGGGCGCGGTGAGTGTTGCGTTGCCGCACTTCCTCCGGCACGGTGTATCGTTCGGCGATGATGGCCCGGGCCTGTCGGTGAGTTACCGGCGTGCCATCCACATCCCGGAGTTCGTAGGGGCGGTCTTCGGTGAGGATGACCCGAATGCGGTCAAGCAGATGGGTGGCGCAGGCACACACCGCCTGGGTATGGTGTTTGCCCTTGTTCACCATCTGGTCGTGGTAGATGGCCGCGATCTGCGGGTCCCACTGACGAGCAGTCTCGGCTTCGAGGTAGGCGTACTTCTTGACCAAGTCGGGGCCGGCCTTGGTGATGCGCAAGCCTTTGCTTTCCCGCTGCCCACTCTGGCTACTGTAGGGCACCAACCCACTCCAACCGCGGAAAGCACGGTTGCTGGCAAACCGGCTCGGGTCGCCCACGAAGGCAACGTGGACGGCCGCCCCATCCTGACCGACGCCGTAGAGGGTCTCCAGGTTGCGGCTGGGGTGGAGTCGGCGGTAACGGGGCCGGGTCACGTTGAGCCGTACAAAGTGGGCCTCGGCTTCCAGTTCGGCCAGGCGACGTTGCTCCCGGCCCACCTCGTCGGCCAGGGCCTGGTAGTCCAGGTACTCCCCTTCGTGGCCATACAGGGCCAGCACTTCCTGGGCTAAGGCCACCAACGGCTCGATCCAGTCCTCGTCACCGTCGTAGACCTCACCTGCGGCCTGCCAGGTCTGACGTAGGCCCGACGTCCCCGCTTCAACCACGCGCCGCGGGTCGTAGAAATGGTCGCGAAACCAGCGTGCCGCCGGGCTGAAGGGGTCGGGAAAAACCCGCTGATGGAGATCAGGCCAGCCCAGGTGGTCGGTGGAGCGCAGGCGATTCTTGATGGCGCTGGCCTGGACGGTCAGACGCTCTAACTCCTTACAGCCGCGCTGGAGCGCCAGGTGGTCGGGGCTCGACAGGACCCAAGGATACAAGCTGTCGGGGCTGACCACGGGCAGACGGGCCAGGACCTTGGCCGACAAGCGGTCGCTCTTGGCGTGACGCTGGTAGAAGCGGGCCAGGTCAGCCGCCATACGGGGGTTGATCACGTAGACCGTCGCCCCCCGGTGTTGGAAGTAGATGGCCGGTGGATACCAGACGATGTCGGTAGCCTCCAGCACCACCACCAGGGGCTCGTCCGGCTCCATCCCTCGCCGGGCCAAGACGTACAGCCGCTCCAGATCGTCCCGGCGAGTCCTGAACTCGACGATGCCCCCCATGAACCGACCTCGCCCGTCGGCGAGGATCGCTCGATGCCTGGCCGTCACGGCCAGATCGATACCCAGGATGCGCATTTTGCCCTCCTTTCCTCACGTGCACCGCATCGGGTTCCTATTTGGGCGGGCAACGGTGCGCTTGGGCGCCCAGGGCCAGGGACGGTATGCGAACCCAGACTTGTCCTTGATTAGGGGCAAAGCAACCACAGGCTCTCCCCAATGTTCCTAATCGGGTCTCCTGAGCAGGGAGGTGAGCAATCTACTCACAGAGGCAGCCATAGCTCCTCAGTTACGTTTGGTAAGCTCGCACCTTGCCCTCCCAAGAGATAGCATACCATCCCTGACGCCATTTGGCAAGCTATTCGAGGTTGTTAAGGGTCCGTAAAAGAATTACTTCCCGCGCGTGTGGTATAATCAGGCAAACCCCAACAAGGATATGACCCAATGACTCAAAAAGTTGAGATAGCGATTCGCGAGTGCGAGTGTGGCCTCTGCAAAACCGGGG
>JAJRXB010000189.1 GCA_024276515.1 Chloroflexota bacterium | reverse complement strand
GGAGAAACCCAAGCCGATGGACCGGCTCATCTGCGGCGACGTGGGCTACGGCAAAACCGAGGTGGCTCTGCGTGCCGCCTTCAAGGCAGTGATGGACGGCATGCAGGTGGCCATACTCGTCCCGACCACCGTGCTGGCCCAGCAGCACTATCAAACGTTCATCGAGCGTCTCAAACCCTACCCCGTCATCGTCGAAATGCTCTCTCGCTTTCGTTCCAAAAAAGAGCAAAAGCAAATCCTGGAGGGGATGCGAAATGGGACGGTGGACATCGTCATCGGCACCCACCGTCTGTTGCAAAAAGACGTGGAATTCAAAAATCTGGGTCTGCTCATCATCGACGAAGAGCAGCGCTTTGGCGTGAGTCACAAAGAGCGGCTGAAAAAGATGCGCACCGAGGTGGACGTGTTGACCCTCACCGCCACCCCCATCCCCCGCACGCTCCACATGTCGCTGACCGGCGTGCGCGACATGAGCACCATCGACACGCCCCCCGAGGAACGGTTGCCCATCAAAACCACCGTGGCCGAATACGACGAGACCCTCATCCGCACCGCTATCCTGCGCGAGATGGACCGGGGCGGGCAGGTCTATTTCGTCCACAACCGAGTGATGGGCATCGAACAGATGGCGCAGCGGGTGGCAAAAATCGTGCCCGAAGCGACCATCGCCGTGGCCCACGGCCAGATGCCGGAGCGTCAACTGGAACGGGTGATGATGGACTTTATGGCCGGCAAATACGACGTGCTGGTGTGCACTTCCATCATCGAAAGCGGCCTCGACATCCCCAACGTCAACACCATCATCATCAACCGGGCCGACCGCTTTGGACTGGCACAACTCTATCAACTGCGCGGGCGCGTGGGGCGGGGAGCAGTGCGGGCCTACGCTTATCTGCTCACGCCGAGGAACTATGAACTGAGCGAGGTAGCCCGCAAACGGCTGGAGACCATCGTCGAGGCCAGCGAGTTGGGTGCTGGCTTTCGCATCGCCATGCGCGATCTGGAGATTCGGGGGGCAGGCGAACTGCTGGGAGCGCGTCAGCACGGACACATTGCTGCCGTCGGTTTTGATTTGTATTGCCGTCTGCTGGCTCAGGCCGTGCGCGAACTCAAGGGCGAATCGCCGGAGCGGGTCACCGGGGAGGAGGCGATGGCCTACCTCGCCCCTCTGGCCGAAGGGGTGCAGATCAACCTGCCGTTGCCCGTCTACCTGCCAGAGGATTACGTCCCCGACGAGTCCCTTCGCTTGCAGCTCTACCGGCGGTTGGCCGGGCTGGCCAGCGAGGAGGAAGTTGCGGCTATGGCCCAGGAATTGAAGGATCGCTTTGGCGAGTTGCCAGAGCCGGTCGCCAACCTCCTTTATCAGTTGCGCTTGAAGGTGCTGGCCACCGAATCGGGTGTGCAGGCCATCAACGTCGACACCGGACAGATCGTCATCAAGGCCAAGGGGCTCGAACACCTGGACCGGGCCGGGCTCCAGCGTCCCGTTGGCCCTCAAACGCGCGTCACCCGACGGCAAATTTGGATGCCGTTGCATCCCAACCCCATAACCTGGCGGGCCGAACTCGAGAAAGTCCTGCGCCTGATGCATCGAATGTTGCACGACCCAGGCGGCTGATCGCCGGCGAAATCTCAGGGGCAGCAGCGTTCCCCCCCTCCCTGCCAGGGAGGGGCCGGGGGAGGGTGGGGATCTCCAGGCCGAAGGCCCTCCCCCGGCCAGAGGGAGGAGTTTCTCGGCACCGTTCCCCCCTCCCTGCCAGGGAGGGGCCGGGGGAGGGTGGAGGATCTCCAGGCCGAAGGCTCTCCCCCGGCCAGGGGGAGGAGTTTCTCGGCAGCGTTCCCCCCTCCCTGCCAGGGAGGGGCCGGGGGAGGGTGGGGATCTCCAGGCCGAAGGCCCTCCCCCTCCCAACCTCCCCCGGCCAGGGGGAGGAGTTTCTCGGCAGCGTTCCCCCCGCCCTGCCAGGGAGGGGCCGGGGGAGGGTGGAATCTCGCCCGGAGTAGGAAATTCTTCCCATAAAGTTGAAACCTGCCGTAGAGGATGCTATAATAGAGCCAACTGATGGCACACCACCCTCTTTGCCTCACGTGATAATTCATCCTCCCGCACCTGCACAGGCCAGGGTGGTGCGGTACGGGTGAGGTCGGGCCGAAGGCTCCGCCGGGCAATTCGAGCCTTTTGGAACTGAGGATCGCTTACCACAGGAAAGGCAGGCACGTATGGGAAGGATTCTGTACATCGAAGACGCCAGCGAACAGCGCGATCTGTTGGCCATGTTCCTCGGGATGAACGGCTATCACGTGGACGTGGCCAACGACGGCCTTGAGGGTTTGGCCCAGGCGCGAAAGTCGAAGCCCGATCTCATCCTGCTCGATCTGGGTATGCCCAAAATGGATGGGTATCAAATGATGGAGGAACTGCACGCCGACGAAACACTGAAAGACATCCCTATCGTCGTCATCTCCGCCTGGACCGCATCCACCCACCGCGACCGGGCCAAAGCCGCCGGCGCCGACGCCTTTATCACCAAACCTTTCGAACTGTCTCACATCTTGAAGACAGTTCAAAAATACGTGCCCCCCGATTGACCCATTCCCTCGCTGTCATTGCCCCGAGGACGTCACATTATCGGTGATTTTTCACAACCACCGGGAGATAGATGGTCCCCCCACCCGGCCCGGCCGATGGATTTACAGTAACCAGTGCGCTATTCACGGCGGTAGCTACGTTGACGCCCAGCCGGTCGGTGCCCCGGGCGTAGGCTGTGCTGACGGTGGTGGTGACGATCCATTGCGTCAGGACTCGTGTGTAACTCTCGCCGGGCGCCAGCGACAGGCCACTGGTGATGAGCCCATACTGCGTGTCGGTGATCGTCCCGTCCACCATCCAGTCGTTGCCCACGTTGGTCAGGCGATAGGTGTAGGTCACTGTCTGGCTGGTTGGGATCACGTCGGGCTGAACCGTCACGTCCAGCGAAAGGCTCAGGCTCTCGATAAAATCGAAGTAGGCGTCGTCGGTGGCCGATAGGGCACCGGGAAAGCCGGGAACCCGGGCAGTAGCCGTCGCCACGTTGTGGGTGTCGGCGGCCAGTTGCGTCGGGCGTGTGAAGAGGTGGGTTCCGCCCAGCGGCAGGTCGGGCAGGCTTCCGACGAGACCGAGTTTGTCGTCCCAAACCTCGATGTCGGTCAGCGCCACGTCGCCGGTGTTGGTGATTTGAAAGTGGTACGTCGTCCAGTATTCAAACGGGGGCGGCAGGTCAATTGCGTCAGGCTCCGCCCACTTGTTTAGCGTCAGGGCCGGGACCAGGGTGGTGACTTCGTCGGTCGTCGGCGGCGGCTGGGGTGGGTCGGGCTGCTGGTCGCTGGCGACGTGCGCCTGGTTGACGATGGTGTCGCCGCCGGTGCCGGGGTTGACCGTCACCCGGAAGGTGAGGGTGAACTCCTGCCCCGGCCCCAACTGCTCGCACCGCGCGACCACCGAGTCGCCGGTGAAGGTCACGTCGTCGCCACAGTTGCTCTGCGCGCTATCGGCCACGAAAGTGGTGGAGACAGGGATGGTATCGGTGATGAAAACGTTGGTTTGAGTGAACCCGGTCCCGGCGTTCACCACGGTGACGGTGTAAATCAGCGTGTCGTTGGGATACAGCAGAGGTCCGGTGGCATCCGCCGACGTTTTGCTGGCTACCAGACCCGTGGTGACGCTCACCGGCCAGGTGGCGGTTATCGGACCAAAAATCTCGCCGTTTGGCAGCCAGCCGACGACGGCTGCGACGTTATCCAATCGTACCCCATCGGCCACGCCCTGCCCGACACGGGCCACCAACGTGCGGCTGAGCACCGTGTCGGTGGCGACCGCGCCCAGGTTCCACAGCACTCTGTTGGCAGCCACTTCCTGTCCCCCGTGAGACATGCTGACCACCGTCGCCTCCGCCCCCAACTCGTCACCGAGGTAGGCAATGGAGATGGGTATGGGGCCCGGATTGGTCACCCAAATCGTATAGGTGATCAACTGCCCTGGCTGGGCCTGTCGTGGTCCTCGTTTGTCGAGGAGGAGACCGCCCACCGTCACGGTTGGGTTGGTGAATGGGGTGAACGTGGTGACGCTGGCCGGCGTCGTCACCGTAATGCCCGACCCCGAGGCGTTCACCGGACCGCTGGTCCCCGGTTCCCAATCGATGCGCACCGGCAGGGTGTAGACTCTCTCCTCCGCGATACAGAACGAGTCTGTGATGGTGCGGGTGACGACGGTCTGGCCGTCCATTGGCGCGTAGCTCCAGCCGGGCGCCAGGCTGTCGGTGATGAGAACCACGCCGGCCGGCAAGACGTCGTAGATAAGGATGGACCTGGCCACTCTACCGCGCAGGTCGTGGGCGATGTCCCGGTAGATTTGCTGGAGCGCCTGGCTGTCGGGGGCGAAATAATATCGCCCGCAGCCGATGTTGGCAATGGTCATCAACGTGGAAGCGTCCGCGTCCGCTCCAAAGCCGATGGTGTAGATGATCACGCCATCGTCGGCGGCCGCCTGGGCAGCGTCGAAAGCCACCTGGGTATCGCCGGTCTGTCGCCCGTCGCTCATCACGATCATCGCCCGCTTTGAACCGCTGAGAGCGTTGCCAGAGGTGATCAGTTCGGTGTGAGCCATCGCAATGCCTCGATCAATGCGGGTGTCACCTCCGGCCACCAGCCCATCGAGGGCACGGTGAATCGCCGGTCGGCTGGAGGTGAGCGGCTGTGCGACCCACGAAACATCGCGGAAAGGGACTACTGCCGCCTGATCGGTATCCGAGATGGCGTCAACGAAGAGCTTCGCCGCGTAAGTAGCTGCCGGCAGACGATGCTCAGGCACGTACACCCCCACCGCATATTCCGGCGCTCCGCCCGCCCGCGAGATCTCCACCGTCCAATCCCCCGGCGAGATGACCGGAGACACCTGCACGTCGGTGCCCCCTGCATCCGGGTAGTACCTGGTTGGCGTCACGTTCCACACAAAGCGGACCAGATGCGTGGCGGTGGCCCGCATCGAGTCGGTGACGGGATACTCAATGGTGAAGGTGTAAACCGGCTCCCAGGCATCACCGCCGGCGAAAGTCCCGGTGATCAGCTTGGGGCTGGTGGATTGCGCCATACTGCCCGATACGTCGATCACCAACGCCACGTCGAGGGGATAGGGGCTGACCTGATCGCTGCTCGTCCCCGACAGGGTGAAAGAGATCACCGCCGACTGGCCACTGACCAGTTCAGAGGGATCAACCGTTTTGGTCACCACCACCTGCGGCCCGGTGTCATCGGCGCGCGCCACGTGAACCAGAGCCAACTGATTCATCAAAGCCAGGAGCAACGTCGTTGCCAGCAAGGCCAGTAAAACAGCAAAACCCACCCGGAGCCAACGACGAGCGCTGCTCGCAGGGTGGGGAACCCGGGGAAGAGAAAAAATCATTGGCAATTTGTCACACCAATAGTCTTGGCTCATGTATGAAAAGTGTGCCAACATGTCACCGCGAGCCGGAGGCGAAGCGGTCTCAGCCGTTGGTGAGCGGGGATTGCTCACCTGCACTTGCGTGCGGTGCAAGTGTCGCTTCGCTCGCAATGACATGCACAGATTCTAGACATGAGCCATAGTCTTTAACGATACAAGGATGTCGTGAACGTAATGTAGGAACAGAATTAAACCTCGGAACGGCAAAAAATGTAATGGGCACATTATACCATGCCTTTATAATTAAACCCGGAAATAACAAAAAACGCATATGAGAAAAGTTAGAATATGGTAAGAATTGCGCCGGTCAATCGCAGCGATCAGGCTCCAGAGGCACAATGTCGGGAATGCCTCGCCCCTACCCGGCACTGTGTTCCCAAACATGCAAAACCTGTAACTACCAAGCTACCCAGGTAAATCGGGCCAAATCAGCCGGGATTAGGGGATTTGGAGATGAAAATGAAGAAAAAAATCCCCTAATCTCCCAACCCCGGCCAAAAAACAGGCTTAATCAGGCAAGCCTGAGTAGTAACCAAAACCTGGAAAATGAGAAGGCCCGGCTCTGTCTGAGGGCGCTACGTTGCGTCTGAGGTCGTTTGTGGTACAATACGTTTCCCACTCTATCGAGGTAAGAGCGCACAAATTACGCTACTGCGCTAGAAAGGTTTGTGATGAAAAGACACTTTGT
>JAJRXB010000188.1 GCA_024276515.1 Chloroflexota bacterium | reverse complement strand
TGCCCCCGCGCTCGAAGTCAATGATGTCCAGCACGGGGCCCAGGTCCCAGTGGGGTAAAGGTTCAAAGCCAAAGTCCTCGGCGGTCCTGGGCTCCCCCTCCTGACGGATGACGACGTTGTGGCTGTCGTCCGGTCCCACCGGCACGCTCTCGTGGGGCATGTTGGGCACCCACAGCAACTTCTCGCGCAGATCGGTCTCCACCTGGCGCAATTGCTGGTCCAACCTGGCGATGCGGTCGCCGATCTGGCCCATGCGTTGTTTCAGGGATTCGGCCTCGTCGCGGCGGCCCTCCCGCATCAGCGCGCCGATTCGTTTGGAGCCGGCGTTGCGCTCGGCCCGCAACGCCTCGACCTCTTGCAGCAAACTGCGTCGCTGCCGATCCAGTTCCAGAATCTCGTCGATAGGGGCGTCGGTGTTCAGTTTGACCAGGGCTTCTTTGACCCGGTCGGGATGTTCGCGGATAAAGGTCAAGTCTAGCATAGGATCACCTCACTTGAAGCAAATCGGCCAGCTCCAAAATTCGCCGAACGTCGGCCACCGCCTCCGGCGACGGCGGGAGCAGCGGCGGGCGGGGCCGACCGCCCACGTAGCCCAGCATGTCGAGGGCCGCCTTCAGCCCACCAATCCCATAGGTGCGGGTGACGGCCGTCCCCACCGGCATCAGCCGGTCGTGCAATCTCCGCGCCTCGTCCAGTTGCCCGGCCCGGACCGCCTGATAGAGCGCCACCGTCTGGCGGGGAGCGACGTTGGCCAGGGCCAGGATGCCGCCGGTCGCGCCCAGCAGCAGGCCGGGCAAAAAGGCCCCGGCGTTGCCACACATCACGACGAAGTCGTCCGGCGTGGACCGAACCAGCGCCGAAAGCTGGCCGATGTCGCCGGCGCTGTCTTTGATGCCGACGACGTTGGGATGCTCCGCCAGTTCGGCCACGGTCGAAACGGGCAGATTGACGCCGGTGTTGGCCGGCATGTTGTATAGCAGCACCGGGATTGGGCTGGCATCGGCGACCACCTCGTAATGGTGGCGCAGGGCGTCGCCGGTCATCGAGCGCTTGTAATACCAGGGGGTGATGACCAGGGCCGCGTCGGCGCCGGCGTCGGCGGCGGCCTGGCAGGCGGACAGGGTGGCGCGGGTCGACTCGCGGCCCGTCCCGGCGATGAGGGTCATGCCGGGGGCCATCGCCTCCCGGACGGCGCGGATCAGGGCGACGCTTTCATCGTCGCTCAACAGGGGCGCTTCGCCGTTGGAACCGAGGACCACGTAGCCAACCAACCCTGTCTCGTTCCACCGGGCGACGTTGGCCCGCAGCGCGCCCAGGTCAACCTGCCCGCCCTCGCCAAAAGGGGTGGGGATGGGGGGAAAGACACCTTCGAACATAGTTTCCTCCTGAGGTGTTGCGTGATTGCGTCAAACGTGATGCGTAACCCCTTACGTTTGACGCCACAAACGAAAAAAACCCCGCCCTCAAAGGACGGGGGTTGATTCCCGTGGTGCCACCTTTGTTCGCCGCCGCGTCGCCACGGACGGCCTCGGTGCGCCCCATGTGGGGCCCCTGCGCGATAACGGGCGCACCCGGACCGGCTTAGCGAGCAGGTAGCAGATAGCGTATGGCGTATGGCAGATGGCAGATAGTTGAATTGTTTGCTATCTACCATCTGCCATCAGCCATCAGCTATCAGCTATCAGCTATCAGCCATCCTGCCCTTTTCGCCGTCAACTCGGGAGGGGATTTCGACCGGGGCCGGGGGCGGTTTGCAGCCACCACCGCCTCTCTGACACTAGACCACGATTTCAAAAGTTTTTCCTGTAGAGGCGAGGCATTCCCAACATTGGGTTTGCCAAGTCAGGTTCCGTCAACGGACGAGAGCCCCCATAACGCAAGGCTTGGACCGGAATGCCTCGCCCCTACTTAAATACCCGGCGGCCTGTCTACTTGTCTCCGTCGTCGTCGTTGGCGATAGTATAGCATAGGGGAGGGGGGCTGTCAATAGTTTTCGGGCGATTAAAATCGCTCCTACAGGGCGTTCCGCCGCGAAGTCCCCCTGCGTGGACCGGTTTTTTAGCCCGCGTAGGCGGGCTTTGCGGCCGAAGGCCCTGTAGGAGCGACTTCAGTCGCGTTTACTGAAAGAAGGCTGAACGGTTTCGTTGGAAATAGCCTGAAAGAGGCGCTTCGTCTGCGGGGTGGGTCCTTCGCCGAAGAGTTCGTCGAAGAGCTTGACGCAGTTGCGATACACTTTTAACGCCTGCCCTTTGTCGCCGGCGCAATAGTGATAGCGCATCAACTGACGGTAGGCGCTCTCCAGCAGGGGATCCACTTCCAGGGCGGCCTCGCCGGCGCGGATGGCGTCGGCGTAGCGGCCCAGCGCGGCGTAGACTTCGGCCAGGCCGGCCAGCAAATCGCGGTATTCGTTTTGCAGGGCCTGCCGCTGGGGGATGGCCCAGGGGGCGTAGCGATCTTCGGCCATGAAATCGCCGACGTACAGGGCGCGGGCCGCTTCGTAGGTGGCGATAGGGGTTCGATGTCCGGTTCCAGGGTGTGGCGAGCGTTGCTGAGCAGCGGGAGCAGTTTCTTTCGTCCGCTCTCCGGGTCTGACTCGGGCCACAGCCACTTGGGCCAGAGCGTCCATCGCCTCGGCGTGGCTGGAAGCGATGCAAACCTGGCAGCCGGCGTCGGTCAGGGCCTCGCTCAGGGCGTCCTGCCAAAAATCCAGGTCTTCCACAATCAGTGCGTGGAGCGAAGAACTCACGATGACACCTCCTGCGCGGTGGGCAGTCGAATGCTGACGACGGTTCCCCGGCCAGGAGTGCTGCGGAGTTTCACCTGCCCGCCCAATCGGCTCACGTAAACGCGGGTCCACCACAAGCCCAGACCCAGACCCCCCTCCTCGGCTGATTTGGTGGTGAAGCCCAATTCAAAAAGGTGTGCCTGGACCTCCGGCGTGATGCCTGGCCCGTCGTCGGAGACGATCACCTCGACCAGCCTGTCCAGGCGGCGGCGGGTCAAAAGCCACAACTGGCCCGTCTCACCCATCGCGTCGAGGGCGTTGCCAATGACGTGGCAGAAGGTCTCGACGAGCTTCTCACGGGTGGCCATCACCGGTGGTAGACTCTGTTGGTAATGCTCTATCACCTCGATGCCAGGTTTAAGCCGAAAGCTGCTCACTGCCTCGGCCACACAATCCGAAACGTCCAGCGGTTCAAGGGCGGCTGTCTCGAAGGACTCGTGGAGACCCCGGACGATCTGATACAGCGCACGCAGCCGTTCCTGGGACAACGTATCGGTTTGCAAATGTTGGGGCGCGTAATCGGTTACCATTCGATCACCAGATCTTCGCTGGCAACCATCACCTGGCAGGTGCTGCCGCGCCGGGCGAGATATGCCTCTGCCTGTTTGCAGCCGTTGTAAATTGCCTGGTCGTCCGAGGTGGGGTCGTGATGGAAAAGGGCCAGTCGTCGAACGCCGGCCCGATGAGCCAGTTTGGCTCCCGTCACCGGGGTGCTGTGCCCCCAGTCTGCTCTGTCGAGCGCGTCATTGAGGGAATATTGAGCGTCGAAGATGAGCAGGTCGGCGTCTCGAAAGAAGTCCACGTAGCGTTGGGTGCTGGCCCGGTCCATATCCTTGTACTTGGCGTCGGTGGCGTAGACCAGGCTGGCGCCGCCACGTTCAATACGATAGCCATAGCTCTCTCCGGGGTGTGACATTTGCAGGGGATAAACCCGAAACTCGCCGATCTGGCTCCACGTCTCGGCCGGGATGCGGCGAAACTGGATGTCGGCGCTCAGGTAGCTGAGCGATATCGGGAAGTAGATTTCGTCTTGCTGGCCGACGAATGCCGCCTTCAGGTGCGCGTGAGGGCTGTGGAACGTCAGGCGATTGCCGGGCACGAAGCCGGGCCCAAAGAAAGGCAATCCCTGGATGTGGTCCCAATGGATGTGGCTGATGAGGAAGTCGGCCACGCCCCGACCTTTGCCGAATTCGCCCTTCATCAATTCGTAGCCCAGCAGGCGCAACCCCGAGCCGGCGTCGAGGATGAGGGTTCCCTGACCGGCGCGGACTTCCACACACGCGGTGTTGCCGCCAATGGTGCAGCGCACCGCCGGCGGAAGACGCTGGAGATAGCGCTCGACGGCCTCCTCGCTCGACAGATCAAAGCCGGCAGCGCCACGCAACGCCTGGCGAATCTTGTCTTCAACGGCCACCGGCGAGATGGGGGAGGGGATGGACCCTCGCGTCCCCCAGAACTTGACTTTCATCGAATCTGCTCCTGGCGGATGATTGCTATCCGTTATTGCTAGCTGAGTCTACCACAGCTACCTTGCAGAAACCTTGCACCCGGTGGTCCCGGCAAACAAAAAGCGTCCCCGCACGAACCAGGGAACGCTCTATGACACCGACAATTCTTTTGACTGGTGGGAGCACGGGTTGTTAACCTGCTTTTCCCTGAACAGGGAGCTGATGGTTAATTTTGTGCTCTCATCTTATCATACGTTAATCTGCGTTGTCAACACGACTGTTTTCCTACCGCTATTCCTTCACCCGCTCAATTCTGGCCCCCAACGCCTGCAATTTCTCCTCAACGCACTCGTAGCCTCGATCAATCTGGCGGATATTGCGGATGGTGGTGGTTCCCTGGGCGCAGAGGGCAGCGATGAGCAGGGCCATGCCGGCCCGGATGTCGGGGCTGGAGATGCCCTGCGGCTCGGCGTGCAGCCGACTCGGTCCCTGCACGATACAGCGATGTGGGTCGCACAACACGATGCGCGCTCCCATGCCGATGAGCTTGTCCACAAAGAAGAGCCGGCTTTCGAACATCTTCTCGTGAAAGAGGACCGTGCCGGTGGACTGAGTGGCGACCACGATGCTGACGCTCATCATGTCGGCGGGGAAGCCGGGCCAGGGGGCGTCGTCAATTTTGGGGATGGCGTTGCCCAGGTCGGAGACCACGGCCAGCGGTTGACCGGAGGGGATGAACACGTCGCCGCCCCGAATCTCGGGCCGCACACCCAGCCGCTCGTAGACCAGCAAGATCATACGCAGGTGCTCGGGCGATGCGTTTTTGATGAGCACCTCGCCCCCGGTGACGGCCGCCAGCCCGATAAAGCTGCCTACCTCCAGGTAGTCGGCGCTCAGAGTGTATTCGGTCCCTCGGAGCCTTTCGACGCCGTGAATGGTGAGGATGTTGGAGCCGATGCCCTCGATGCGCGCGCCCATTTGGTTGAGCATGTGGCACAGGTCTTGCACGTGGGGCTCGGAGGCAGCGTTGCGAATGACGGTCGTCCCCTCGGCGGTGGCGGCCGCCAGCACGGCATTTTCGGTGGCGGTGACGCTGGCCTCGTCGAGCAGCATGTCGGCGCCACGTAGCCGGTCGGCGGTCAGCAGAAACTCGCCATCGTGGATGACGTCGGCACCCAATTGCTGCAAGGCCAGCAGGTGGGTATCAATGCGCCGCCGACCGATCTGGTCGCCGCCCGGTCGGGGCAGGTCGATGCGCCCCTCGCGGGCGAGCATCGAGCCCATAAGGACCAGCGCACCCCGGATGTGACCGAACAGATCGGGATTGGGGACGGTTTTTCGGACGCTCCCTGCCCGCAGGGTGACCGAGTGAGCATCGTGGCGCGTCACCTCGACGCCCAAATCCTCGACGATGGCCAGCATCGTCTGCACGTCGCCGATGTTGGGCAGATTGCGCAGTGTGACCGGCTCGTCGGTCAGCAGAGCAGCCGAGATGAGGGGGAAAGCGGCGTTCTTGTTGCCACTGGGCACCACGGTGCCCTTCAGGGGATAGTTGCCTTCGATAACGAATTTTTCCATATACCTCACGCTTCACGAATCAGCACCTCGTCACCGATGCCCAGGCCCATCTCCCGTGCGGCGTCGCCCTCCCGAAGAGCGATCTCCACGTGGTCGCGGGTGCTGCCAACGTAGGCAACCAGTTCACCCGGCTCCACGTCGGCGAAGGTGCTGCTCAACGCTTCAATTTTGCGTCCGGCCAGCTCAAACGTTACCTCTCCCACCAAATCGCCGGCGGTCACGTCGAGAATGAGATTGCCAAAGTGGTCCACGTGCATCACGTGGGCGATGAGGTCCCCTTCCGGTGTGAACTCCGGGCCGGGCGGTGGCAGGCGGACCAGGTTGATGGCGCGGGGTCCCAGCTCGGACAGGGGGACACCACCAGCCAGGTGAGCGGCGGCCGGGGCGAAGATGTCGCGGCCGTGAAAGGTGGTACTGACTTCGGGCAGCCGATAGGCGGGGTTGGTGAGGCTGACCGCTTCGTCCACGTTCGCGGAGGCCAACACGTAGCTGAGCACTCCGTTGTCGGGCGCGACGAAGACTCCCTGCGAGGTGCGGACGGCCAGCGCCCGCCGGTCGCTGCCCACGCCTGGGTCTACCACCACCAGGTGGACCGTGTCGGGGGGGAAGAAAGGGACTGCCTGGTAGAGGACAAAGGCCCCGGCCCGCACATCCTGGGGTGGAACCTGGTGGGACAGGTCGACCAGGGTTGCCTCCGGCGCGATGGAGAGGATGACGCCTTGCATCGTCCCCACGTAGCCGTCGGCCAGGCCAAAGTCGGTGGTCAGGGTGATGATGGGCATGTAGTTCTGCTCCCTATTTTTCTCTTTCGGCGGTGAGTTTTAACTCGGCGCGACACGGGCTGATTGTACTCCACCAGCGAAGGAGCGTCAAGGTGGGCTTTCCCATTTGGTAGGGCAATCGCATCTAAATTCGAGCCCGGCCCCAAACCGTCATTCTGCCCGCACCTGCGATGGGGCAGGTGAGCGACGAGAGGGGAATCGCCCCGGAATAGGGATTCCGGGGCTACGAGATGGGGCGATGAGCATCCCGCAGCGCCGGAATCCCTATTCCGGCGCGGG
>JAJRXB010000187.1 GCA_024276515.1 Chloroflexota bacterium | reverse complement strand
TGGAGTTGCCGAGGAGTGGCCTCTATTCCCGGCAATGGTGGCCCCAGATAGCGGCTGAAGGTGACGCTGCTGGCACCGAGTTCCAGGGCGAAGCGCGCGACCGGCTCCACCTCGTGGCAGTTGTGCCGGTTGAGCACTGTGCTGATGGACACAGGCAACCCGGCATCCGTAGCCCGGCGGACGTTGGCCACCGTCTCGGCGAAAGAGCCCGACACCCCAGTGTAGGCGTCATGGCTGGCTGCGCCGGAGCCGTGGAGAGAGACGAGGATGCCGTCCAGCCGGGATTGCTTGCGGAGCAGGGCGATAGTAGCGGCCGGGTTGGGCCAACGGGCGTTGGTCTGCACGGTGACCACGGCGTGAAAAGCGGTGGCGGTCTCCAGGATGGCTGGGAACTCTGGATGCAACAGTGGTTCGCCGCCGGTCAGGTGAATGATCTCAGCCTCGGGACCGATGGTGTCCAGCACACGCCGCCACTGAACCGCTGTGAGAGGCAGCCCGGGCTTGGGGGTATCCCGCCGGTCGGCATATACGTTGAAACAGCCCGCACAATGGTTGTTGCAAGCGGGGGTCAACTCCAGAGCATAGTGAACGGGTGTGGAGAGAACGTTCAGCACGCTGTCACCTGCGGTCTTCCGTGTATCTAGTCGGAATCACAGCCCGTTCGAGCGCGAACGGGCAGGTGCTTGCCCACACTGTATCGTTCTCTGGGCTCGGGAACCAATTTGACCGGAGGGTTGCCCGACGTCTCCGTGGGAGTGGAAGAGGGGAAAAAGTCAAGTGAGAGATCGTCAGGAGATTGAGCCTGAACCTCGAAGAAATGGTTGAGGTCATACGTACCCATGACACCTCCTCCTTCCAGTGATTGATTGTGACATTTGTGATATTATTATACCACAACTGTGACAAGGGGTCAATGGATCGAACCTTAAATATTGAAACCCCACAAGAAAAGGCGGCGTCTGTGAGACACCGCCTTCATGTAAAGGTGACAACGGTTCGATGTTCACGGCTGAGGCAGGCCCAGCAGGGCCTCGATACTGTGCAAGAAACCCTGGGTCTCGGTCCCGATTTTGTAGTCGGCGACCACCTGGGTGGCATGTGCGAGCAACTCTTTCAAATCGCTGTCGGGAACCTTGCGCAAGACCATGTACACTTTTCTAACCTGGTCGGCTTGGTGCACGGTTTCTGGATAGAAGCGATAAAAATACGCGTAGGCCAACAGATGATGGGTTATGCCTTCTTTGTAGGCTTCTGTACACTTCCTGGCCTCTCCCTTCTCGGCTGCGGCGACCGCCTCATCGAAAGCGATGCGCCCCCTTACCATTTCGATTTTTCCCAGGGGCAACCATTGCTGGTTATCGGGAGCTGTCTCAGGCGATGGCAAACCTCGATCTTTGACCGCCCGGTAATTCCTGGGGATACGGGCTTCGGCTTCTCGCAGGGTCTCAAGGGCCTGGTCGGTATCACCCAGTTCGTGTTGTACTTCGGCCAAATCTTCCATCACGTCGGCAACGAGCCAGGTGGAGATGCTTTCCTTTTGTGTTTCCATCGTCCCCAAGATGTCCCGGAGTTCCCGGGCGGCCATACGATATCGTTGCCTGGCCCTAGTCTCGCTGCCCTCGTCCCGGATCAGGTTGGCCCGATCGCGGTGGGTGCAGGCCAGTTGGCTGCGAAGCAAGATCCCGCGCTCGCCAGTAATGTGAGGATTCTCTTTCAGCACTTCGAGCCCGTCCTGCAGGTATTGGGCCGCTTCGTCGAAGCGCTTGAAAGCCTCGTCGCGACGGCCACGCTCTCGGTGCTCGGCTACGGCCAGCCGTCGGGCAGTTCTGCCCAGGGCAGTGTAGGCGATCACTCGGCCCACCGCATCGTCACAAGATTGGAACCGTTCCAGTGCGTCGCGCCCATAGCCCAGAGATTCCTCGAAGTGGCCCTGCCGCCAGGCTATGTCGGCCATGGTAGCCAGACTCAAGCCGACTCCATACTCGTCCTGTAACTCTCGGAGCAGTTGCAGGCCGTCCCAGGCCAGAGCACTAGCTTCGGCCAGCCGTCCCTGG
>JAJRXB010000186.1 GCA_024276515.1 Chloroflexota bacterium | reverse complement strand
TCGTGGACGTGGACCTGCCCGTCTCGCTGACCCAGGGGGACGAGATCAGCATCCCGGTCGGCGTCTTCAACTACCTGCCCGAAGCGCAAGAGGTGCGGCTGGTGGTGGAGCCGGACCCCTGGTTCGAGCTGGTGGGGGAGGCCGAGCAGACGCTGACCATCGCCTCCAACGACATCGAGGTCGTCTACTTCCCCATCCGCGTGCTCAAGTTCGGACGGCAGGGCTTCCAGGTGACGGCCTGGGGCGAAAAGATGAGCGACGCCGTCCGCCGCGAGGTGACGGTGGTGCCGAACGGCAAGGAGATGCGCCTGACGGAGAGCGACTGGCTGCGCGAGAGCCGGGAGGTCGCCGTCGAAATCCCGCCTTCGGCCATCCCGGAGACGCCCTACGTGGAGGTCAAAATCTATCCGGGGGTGATGGCTCAGGTGATCGAAGGATTGGAGAAGATCCTGCGCCTGCCCCACGGCTGATTTGAACAAACTACGTCGGCGACGTATCCGAATGTTCTCGTGTTGGACTACATGCAAACCACCGGCCAGGACTTCGGCGAGCTCAGTCGAGCCGCCAGCCCCGAGGTGAAGTTGACCGCCGAAAAGTACGTGGGCACCGGCTACCAGCGCTTGCTGACCTTCGAGGTGCCGGGCGGCGGCTTCTCCCTCTTTGGCCGGCCGCCGGCCGAGCTCTTCCTCACCGCCTATGGGTTGATGGAATTCAACGATATGGCCAAAGTCTACCCGGTGGACCCGGCCCTCATCGAGCGGACGGCCCAATGGTTGCTCGACCGGCAGAACTCCGACGGGACCTGGGCCGACCAGGGCTACTCGGAGCACTGGCAGATCGCCTCAGAAACGCCGACCACGGCCTACATCACCTGGGCGCTGATTCAGGCCGGTTACGAGGATACGCCCGAAGTGGGGCGGGCCATCACTCACCTGCGCGAATTCGGTCTGCGAGAAGAGGATGCCTACAGCCTGGCTCTGGTGGCCAACGCCCTGGCCGCCTACGACCCCGGCGACTCGATGACCCGGGCGGTGGTGGACCGGCTGTACGAAATGCGGGTGGAGGAGAACGGCGTCGTCTACTGGGAGACCGGCGTGGCCTCCTTTATGGGCGCCACCGGTCAGAGCGGCAGCCTGGAAACGACGGCGCTGGCTGCCATCGCCTTGATGCAGGCCGATGCCCACCCCGACGCCGTCAGCGGCGCGCTGGCCTATCTGGTTCAGGGCAAGGATAGCTGGGGCACGTGGAGCACCACCCAGGCCACCATTCTGTCCCTCAAGGCCCTGCTGCTGGCCACGGAGAAGGCAGGCCAGGTCGAAGGCCCGGTTACAGTGCGGGTGAGCCTGAACAAGGAGCAAACGCAGGAAATCGTCATCGACCAGACCAACGCCGACGTGGTGCACCTGGTCACCTTCGACCGGGGCTTCTCCCCCTCCGGCGCCAACCGGGTGCAGATCGAGGTGGAAGGGGGCGGCCCTTCGACAGGCTCAGGGGAGGTCAATCTGATGTACCAGGTCGCCACCCGCTACTACCTGCCCTGGGACCAGGTGCCGCCCGAACCGGAGGCGAAGGAACTCATCACCATCGACGTGGATTACGACCGCACGGCGCTGGCCGTCAACGACACGGTGACGGTGGACGTGGGGGTGAAGCTCAACCCATTCGACTTTGCTCAGGGCAAGCCAACGAGCGTGGTCAAGATGGCCCTGATTGACCTGGGGGTGCCGCCCGGCTTCACCGTGCTGACCGAGGATTTGAGCCGGCTGGTGGAGCAGGGGGTCATCGCCCGCTACGAGTTGACCGGGCGACAGATCATCATCTACCTGGAAGACTTCTCTTCGGAAAAGCCGTTGCGCTTCAGCTACCGCCTGCGGGCGCGCTTCCCTATGCGGGCGCAAACACCCCCCTCCAGCGCGTATGACTACTACAACCCGACCGATCTGACGGTGCAAGCACCGCTGGAGATGGTGGTGAGCGAATAGGGCTGTTCCAGAAAAAAGCGTGAAGGGTGAAACGTGAGGCGTGGAGAGACTCTTGCCACGCTTCACGTTTTACGTTTCACCCTTCACGTTTCACGCTTTCACGTTTCACGTTTCTACTCCCAGGGCACAAAATTCACGTGGACGTATTGCGGCGGGTCGGCGGCCAGGGTGAATGTCACCTCTGGCGATACCTGTTTCTCCCCCTGCACCAGAGTGACGCGATAGGTTCCCGGGGTGTAAGGGGGAATCTCGATTTTCATGTTCATCCGCCGATTGTCGCCGCAGCCAACGCAGGTGCTATCGGTGCCACCGAGTCCAGACACGTCGCTCAGATGCACACCGCCGTTGGGGTCCACCAGGCGCATCTGGTAGCCGGGCTCGCCATCGTATAGCGCCAGATTCACGTCGATGATCTTCCACGCCATCCCGGTGATGCGGGTCATCTCCGGCGTGCCTGTGTCGAAAACCTCAAACGTGGCGACAAAAGGGAACTCGGGCGTAGGCGTGGGCGTGGGAGCAGCCGGGGTGGGCGTGAGGGTGGGCGACTCGCTCGTGGGCACCGGCAGCGGTGTGTCGGTGGGGGGGGGCAGAGGCGTGTCGGTGGGAACCCGCGTTGCCGTCGGCGTGCGGGTGGGGGCCGGCGTCCAGGTGGGCACGCGCGTATTGGTGGGCGTTGGCAGCGGTGTAGACGTGGGTGATGCCTGAGGTGGTATTGGGGTAGGCGGCAAACGCCACGACAGCCCGGCCGTGACCGTGGGCTCGGCCACTGATGGCACATCGGCAACCGACGCCGCGACGGACATCTCACGCGCCAGATTCATCACCAGGGCGAAGGCCACAGTACAGATACTCACCGCTGCCAGCCCTAACACAAACAGGATAAGCTGTTGTCGTGGAGTCATCGCGCTTCCCTCCTCCGTAAACCTTTTTCTTATGTCTATTTTACCATAAACTCTCCGTTTTTCAAGTGGGGGAGCTCTGAGTCACCTGCTTGCAGAGTAGTGTCCCACCCCTGCGCCGGCCCGTCGGGAAAACGCAGGGGAATCATACGAAACCTCTCTTGAAATCGCGCCCGAATTGTGATAGGATATGGGTAGAAGTACGGACCACATCTACCTGGCCAGGTACGTGCTTAGTTTGGCGAAACGGAGGTGCATATCGTAGTGGTTGAAGCAGTTGAGAGGTGTGTCTGCCCAGAGCGATAATGCATCCCACACCCGGTATCGAAGCCGGACAAGTGGACACTCCCTGTCGGTGAACTGACGAAGACTCTGGACAGGCCATAGGCAGAGAAGTTTACCGGATAGTACAGACCCTATACGCAAGAGCAAAAAAGCCACGGCTGTCAGTAGCCGTGGCTTCTTGTTCAGGGTGGAGAGATAGCAGATTGGCCCCTACCTTCACTCATTGACAAAGTCTTCCAAAGGCACATTTTCGATCTCGTGCTTCAGGTGATGGAAGACTTCTTGATCACTCATCTCTGCAAGCGGATGTTCAAACCCCAGTACCCTTTTAAACTCTTGCGCCACTTGCCTTGGCCAAAAGCTCCCACTCATCTGAATCACCGTCGCATCGATTTCCCTGGCCAAGTCAACGATCCGGCTATCGGCTCCGATACGGTCCACAATAACGATGGTAGCCATATACCATCGAGAACGGCCAAATTCCATCTGTCGCTCAAAGCGAGAGACCTTGTCGAGGGTAATTTCGGGATTGCCACGCCCGATGAACCCAATATCGAACCTGACACCCTTGCCTCGTTCATAAAGGAGCGTTGCATCGCTCTCTCGCCGCTGGCGGCGGGACGACAACCAAAATTCCCGCCGAAATTGCCGAGGGCGATCCGGTGGAACCAAATTGAATCCAAGTATATGCAAGAGAGCGCCCAATACCAACCCCTCAAACAATTTACCGTAGGTGGACTTCTCCGACCCCCGAATGGTCAACGTCTGGGCGCCGATTGAACTCAACAGGTAGAGGAGAAAAGCCCAATCAAGGTTGGCTTTGGTTCCTCCATCAAGTTCAATACTCCCCTGCAATCGGCCATAAGTTCGTTCACTGGCTGCAATGATCTCCTGACATGCCTCAACATACTTATCTCGATAGGCGTCCAGGTCTTGCGCCTCATCCCGTAAAACGTTCTGAAATCCTTTGTGGGTAAGCCCCAGCGACCAATATGATAGCCATCGCTCGCTTTTCGGTAACCTGCCACGCTGGAGACTGGCAGTCGCTATGGCTGACAACTCCTCTGGAAAATTCTCTATCTTGCTGGCACCCTCCATAAACAGAACTATCATAGCCGCGTTGAGAGCGGTCAGCCTACGCCGGGTCAGGAATTCCGTTGAGTCACGGAGGTTTTTCCCAATCAGGATGTTAAACACAACTTCCCGAACAGCATCCACACCAACCCGCCGGAAAAAATCTATGCCTTTTGCTTGCAGCAGATCATCAATATCATCTGTGGCAAACGCAGATACGCTCGCATATTGTTCAAGGTTGGGTATCTCTGAACTCACCACACACCTCCACCCAGCTAAAGAAGAACATCCGACACATCAATGTCCGGCAGATTGATCGTGAAGACGTTAGCAGCATCTTTACCTAGCCACAACTTAGCCTCCTCAACAATAATATCGGCGTACTTGCGCTCTTTTTCGATGAGCACAAATCGGCGACCTAGCCTTACGGCTGCTTGACCCACTGTCCCAATCCCGGCAAAGGGATCGAGCACCACATCGCCTTTGAATGAATAATATCGAATCACCCGCTCAGCCAATTCTACCGGGAAAATGGCCGGGTGACGGGAATCGTGTGCCGGCTGAATGCGCCAGACATTGGTTCGCTCATAATCATCGTCAATTTTCGACTCTTGAACTGCCTGTTGGTCGGGATAGGCACGAATATTCCAATCAATCAAACGGTCGGTGTGTTTGCGATAAACCAAGATGTACTCTGTAATGGGTACAGCCTTATATTGAAGCGGATTGCGGTCTGCAGCAAAACGGCGGCCTCGGCTCGTTGCCCAGCCGGCTCCCTCTGGTTTCAGCCAGATGATGTCATCAATAAAGTCATATCCTTCCTCAATGAAGATACGATGCACATCGAAGGGGACCGCGATGCGTCGCGACGAAGCGTTACGGTTGGGACGTCGTATCAATACAGGCGACACATTCATCACAAAAAATCGCCCCTCATTCAAAACACGATGCACCTGTTGAATGACTTTTCGCATCTTAAGCAGATAATCCTGATAGCTCACGTAGTCGTTGTACTCTGGGCGAGCATTGTAATAAGGGGGAGACGTGAATACCAGGTCTACCGACTCGGCGGGTAAGTCTTGAAGAACCTCTTCGCTATCGCCCCAGGCAATGGTATTCCGCAGAGAGGATAAAACATAAGCGCGTCGCCTGTGAGTTTTTTCCTTTCGCCTGGGACGAGTTGCGTCGGATCGCTCTTTTCGTCCCAACAAGCGCGCCTCGATTACGCTGGGGGCAGTGGTCTTTTCTTCAATGACGAGAGATGTATAGGCATCAATCACGATTTCTCCAACCTGCTCGCGGCTACCCCTGGCAACGAGCGGCACACGCCAAATGTGATAGCGGTCGTCTACTTCGGGCAAGCCAAAGGTGACGGCATTCTCCAGTTCCGCACTTTCAAGCCAGGTGGTTGCTATCTGCCTCGCGTCCTCTACATTCAAAACGTCATAATCGCGCTGCTCCGCAACGGTCGCCCGTCTTGCCATAGCTTCGCCTCCATCAATCGCCGACGCACTTTTGGAACTGTCACCCTACATTTACTATACCAGTTTCACCCTATGTTAGCAACTATACAACCAACCCACTCCGAACGCTCAGTTAACCGGTCCAGCAGCCTGGTTCCCCGGCCCAGCAATACTGTGTTCTTTCCCCAATGGGGACCCACAGGGGTTTTAATGGCGGGCGCAAGCCGCCGGTGATTGCCGAATGCTCCTTTTGGTGATACTCGCTCCCCGTGGTATAATAGCCGCCGTCTCAGCTTGAGAAGGAAGGATGATGCGAACATTATGACAAAGAGAGCCACTATGACCCTGCTGGCGGGGGCGCTTTTGCTTGCCAGTGGACTGGGCTGTTC
>JAJRXB010000185.1 GCA_024276515.1 Chloroflexota bacterium | reverse complement strand
TGGCCGTCACTTTGCCGGCGAAGTCTGAATCACCGCCCCGATGAAAAGGGGATTGCTACCAGGACGATTACTCCGAGCCACAGGGGCACCCCCACGTCTGAATCACCGCCCCGATGAAAAGGGGATTGCTACCAGGGGGATGGCCAGGATGTCGGCCCACCCCTTGTTGCCTGTCTGAATCACCGCCCCGATGAAAAGGGGATTGCTACGTGTGGTTGCCGTGGGCGCCGGTGTGGTTGCCGTGGGTCTGAATCACCGCCCCGATGAAAAGGGGATTGCTACCGGTATCGTGGGCACCGTGGGCGGCCATTCCGGCGTAGTCTGAATCACCGCCCCGATGAAAAGGGGATTGCTACGCGCCACCCGGGCTCGGGTGGGCACCACGGGGTCGCGGTGTCTGAATCACCGCCCCGATGAAAAGGGGATTGCTACCGTGGTTATTTCTCTCTACTCCGATAAGGGCTTTATGTCTGAATCACCGCCCCGATGAAAAGGGAGGGAAAGACAAAACATAAGGTGAGGTTTGGAAGCGGAGCAAAACATAAAGGGGTAAAGTCGGCAGCTTAACAGCCGAATAGGGAGCTGAAAAGGGCCAAGGCAGGTACGAAAGGGGACGATTACGGCGCGATGGGGGCCTGACCGGGGCGGAGTGAGGGTCCCGGCCGGAGAAGGGCACAGGGGGACATACCCGGACGTGTCACGACCGAACGTTCGGTAAGATGAATCGGTCGCTCAAGCTGGTCCGAAGTGCCCCGAGACGGGCCGTCTGGCCGGATCATCCCACCCCACCACCGATTTTGAAGTAGCGTCACATTCCGGCTTGGGCGGTCCGGTCGGGGCCGATCAGCTTAAGGCGACGGTTGCCTCTCCCTTGTGAGCTCGGATGCGCTGCAGCGCGCGCAGGTTGATGAGGACGTAGATCAAGGTATTTTGGTTGGCGATGGCCCGTCCATTGCGCAGCTTGGGCCGCTCGATGCCCAGTTCCAGGGCAGGGCTTTTCAACGTTCTAGCGCGAGCAAGGTGACAGTCACCTTGTTCGGCACAAAAACGGTAAGAAATGGTTGTCAAGTGCCTTCCTCTCGCCAAAAGATCGGAGGTGACTGTCACCTGGGTTAATTCTTTGAAAAGCCCTGGTTCCAGGGCCTGGCTGTTGACCCGCTCGGTAGCCGTGCGCTGCTTGTAGACGTCCTCGAACTGCTCGCTCTCCCGGTCCAGTTGGTAGCGCACCCGGGCGCCGATGCTGGTGGGCATGGTGAGCAGGCAGCCGCCCCTGATCCAGTTCTTGTGGGCGATGGGGCAAACGCCGCCAGGACGAATTCGCCCCAGCCGGGGACCTTGGTGGCGATGACGCCCGAGGCGTAGACCCAATAATACTCGCCGACCCGCACCGTACTGGCCGGGACGGGGTCGGTGGTGGGCGTTGGGGGCGATGTGGCCGGGCTCTGGGTCGCCTCTGGGCCGGCATCCCTGCGGGAGGCGCAGGTTTCAGTAGGTTCTGCCTCGCCCCGGTTGCGTTTCTTCTTACAGCCCAGCCGACAATCGGGGTCGCCCTTGGGTTGCCTGGTCTTGTCGTAGCGGTCCTTGATGCAGACTTTGGGGTTGTTCTCTTTGACCCAGGCGATGATGTGTTTGGTGTCCCCGGCGACCACGTCGCCGAAGTCGAGGTGGTCGGGCAGTTCGTGGCCGATGAGGGTCACCGTGCCGTCGAGGAGGAACTGCAAGGCGGCGTTGTCCAGGGTGCGTAGGACGCGGCTGAACTGGCGGGAGGGGGATAGGCTGGCGTCGGCGTCGAAGCCCCAGGGGAAGTCGGGGGAAGGGAGCAGAGGGAAACCCAGGACCCAGACCAGGGCCGGGTGCTCCACCAGGTATTGGCGCAGATGGGTCATGTAGCGTTTCCCCTCTTCCAGCTTGACCAGGTAGGCGGCGACGAAGGGGACGCGGGGCGCCGGCTGGGGGCCGGGCCAGGGCCGGTGGGGATCGCGTTCGGGGAAGTGGTCCCAATCCAGGGGACCGAGCAGGTCCAGGTACTTGCGTGCGTAAATTCGTTACCAGTTGGGTGGGATCCAGAGCCCGCCCCGGAATGGGGATTCCGGCGCTATCCAGGCTTTCGCAGCCCCGGAATCCCCATTCCGGGGCGGGTTTCTCCTAGAAAGGCCACAGCAAACTGGAAACGAATTTATGCATCACTGTACTTGTGTTTTGTCTTTCCCTCAGACTGAGATCAAGGTCGAGGCTGAGAGATCTCAACCTCGACCTTGATCTCAGCTTCGGCGCCGGCCGGGACTAGAAAAGCGGTGGTTGGCAGGACTGTTGAGTTTTTTGACATTGGAGGGACGAGGGGTATGCGCTAAACCGTCGATGTGTTGCTGCACCAGGCAGAAATAGGCGGGGAGGAACCGTTGGAGTTGCCGGGCCGTCTTGCCCCGGAATAGGATTTTACACGTCGGCGTTGGGGTGGGTTGCTTGGTAGTCGGCAACGATCTGCTCCCAGGGGGGCGCATTTCAGGGCACAAACGCGGTTGAAACCGCTCCTGCAGGCCTGACGGCCAGGCGTCCACCTCCCGTGGACGCCAGCGCGTCGGCCTGGGGCCTTCAGGCGCGACATTAGTCGCTATCGCCTGATGCCGGGCCAGATAAAAGACGCATCCTGCCATAGACTTGAAATGCACCCCTCCCAGGGGATGAGTTCGTCGTCTTCCTGCCGGGCTTGTTGTATCTCTTCGGCGTCTTCCAGGTCTTCTAGCAGGGTCACCACTTCTTCCCATACTTCAAAGTCAACCAGCACGGCTTTCTTGACGCCGCCAGTATCTACCACGGATTGGACGGACTGAAGCAATTCTGATACGCTCATCTCACGTTTGCCCTCCCCACACCTGGGGCCGATGTTGCCGGTTTCTTCTGCTCTTCGGGGGAAAGCCCGGCCAGTCGCTCTTGCTTCTTTCGGCGGCGGTATTCGTGCAGCTTCGGCTGCTTCAACTGGTATGGCAACCCGTTTTCGTCAAGCAGAGGTACGCGAGTAATGCCAGCCTTTGCGCTCACGATAAACGTCAGCGCAAAGGCTAGTTCGGCTTCGTCAATCCTCATTGGATAGTCGTCCGCATCAATAACTCGGACATATTTGCGAGCTATCCAATCCCTGAGCGTGGTTCCTGGTACGCCATACTTTTCTGATGCTCGGGAAATAGTGATCGCCTGCCCCCGCAAATGGCCGTACTTCTCCCTGATGATCTGCTCTTTGGTTTTCGTCTGGCTCAGGTCGTTGTCGGACACCACGAGTTCCCCTGATGGTAGTTGTACTGCGTCAATTCTACCGTCCTGGATGAGCCGTGTCAACACATCTTCGGGAATTTTGTACTTGCGGACAGCGTCGGCCAGGGAGATGAAGGTGGGAAGGGATGGAAGATCGGAGATCGGAGATTTGCGGTTGTGGGACACAACACCCCCCCGAAACAAAAAGCCCCGTGCCGTCAGTCCCGGCACGGGGCTTTTGTTCCTTGCCGGCCGGGAACGGCCGGCTTCTATTACCGGTTTGCCAAACGCAAATGAGATCTCCCGACTTCTCTCGATCTGAAGACAGAGATCTTGCAGACTTCCAACAGTGGACGGTGAATAACAAAGCCTTGCGGAGTCCCGGCAAGGCTTTTGTCGTGGTCAGCCGAGAGTATCCCTCACGACCTTGGCCCTCAAGCCCTCGGTCGGACTCGAACCGACGACCGACCGCTTACAAGGCGGTTGCTCTGCCGACTGAGCTACGAGGGCAACAAGGGGTGACCAACGGGACTTGAACCCGTAACCTTCTGGGCCACAACCAGATGCTCTGCCTATTGAGCTATGGTCACCACAACACCGAAAAAATTATACCACATTCAAAGTGAAATGCAAAACGTGAAACGTGAAGATCTGACGACGTGAGTTCATCACGTTTCACGCTTTGCGCATCACATTACGCCGCCTGCAAGCGCGGACGGAATTTGTAGCCGTAGACGATCAGGCCCTCTGGACCTTCCTCGCGGATTTTGCGAGTGACCATCTCCACCGGCTGACCGATCGCTATCTCTTGCGGGTCTACGTCGGTCAACTGGGCCGTCACCAGCGGGCCTTCTTCTAGCTTGACCAGGGCCACGGTGTAGGGCGCAAATTCCTCAAATCCCGCGGGCGGGTTGTAAATGGTAGTATGAGAGTAAATCTCGCCCCGCCCGCTGAAGTGGAAAGGGGTTTGCGCTTCCTCCGCGCAGTAAGGACAAACGTCGCGGGGCGGGAAAATCTTCCGGCCGCAGTCATCACAAATTTCGCCAACCAGCGCATATCGCTGACTTCGTAGTCTCCAGTCTCGTGCGATACCCATTGTTTGTTATCCCTCCAATCGTAGATAGATGAAATGTGTTACGTGAATCGATGTCCTGATTCGCCGATTTGTTGATTCGCTATCCACCCTCCAGGATGTGGGTGACAATCGTGGCTCCGCTGCCTCCGATGTTCTGTGTCATCGCCAGGTGGACGTTGGGGATCTGGCAATCACCCGCTTTGCCGCGCAACTGTTGCACAGCCTCTACAATTTGATAAACGCCTGTCGCGCCTACGGGATGTCCGCGCGCTTTGAGTCCCCCCATTGTGCAGATGGGGATGCGCCCGTCGGGCCGGATGTCGCCGTTGGCAGCCAGTTGCCAGCCACGACCCCGGTCGGCGAAGCCAGTTGCCTCCAGGCTGAGAGCCGCCATAATGGTGAAAGCGTCGTGCAATTCAAACAGGTCAATGTCGGCCGGGCCGACGCCTGCCTGCCGATAGGCACGCCGTGCCGAATCCTGGGCCGCTTGCAGCCACAGCGGATCGTGCCGGTCGTGGAGGCTCAAGCTGTCGGTGGCCATGGCGCTGGCCGCGATGCGCACCGCGTCGTCGGTGAATTCGCGTGCCTGTTCGCTGGGACAAAGGATCACCGCCGCCGCTCCGTCCGCCATCGGCGACGAGTCCAGCAAATTGATGGGAGCGGCCACCATTCCCGCCCGTTTGAAAGCCTCCAAGGTGATGGGCCGGCGGAACATCGCGTTGGGGTTGCCAACGGCGTTGGCGTGCGAGTTGATGGCGAAGCCGGCGAAGTCTTCGTGACGCACGCCATATTCGTACATGTAGCGGCGCATCAGCAGGGCGTTGAGGGCCACAAAGCTGATGCCGTGCACTGTCTCGTGGTCGGCGTCGGCGGCCTGAGCCAGGGCGCTGGTCAATCGGCTGCCCACTTCGTCGGTCATCTTTTCCACGCCGGCGCAGATAACGATGTCTTGCAAGCCGCTGGCAACTGCCAGGTAGCCGATGCGCACGGCAGCCGCCCCGCCGGCACACGCCCCTTCGATTTTCACTGCCTCGATGCCGCGCAGTCCGGCGAAGTCGGCGATGAGGGGCCCCAGGTGCGACTGGCCGCTGATTTCCCCCGACAGCATGTTGCCCACGTACAGGGCGTCGGCCCGCTCGATGCCGGCGTCTTGCATCGCCGCTGCTATCGCATCGTAGGCCAGGTGTCGCAGGCTGCGGTTCCAATGCTCCCCGACGGGGGTTTGTCCGATGCCGATGATGGAGACGTCACGCAAGGTCGTAACTCCGAAGGTGTTGGTTTTGCCCCCAGCCTATTGCATTTGCAGTTTCTTTCGATAGCGCACGTAGGTGGCGTAGTCAATCTCTTTGCGGCGGGCGATGTAGTCCTGGGTTTTGGGGGCGCGGTGCTGACGCTCGGTGATGCGCTCGGTGACGCGCAGGGCGAAGGCGTCGCTGCCGGCCCCGGAACCAAAAGAGACGGCCAGGATGGTGTCGCCCGGCCTGGCCTCGTCCAGAATGGCGGTGAGGCCCAGCATCGCTGCGCCCGCGTAGGTGTTGCCAATCACCGGGCAGAGCAGACCGGTGGTCCATTGCTCCCGCTCAAAGCCGAGCATTTTGGCCGCCCGTTGCGGGAACTTGGCGTTGGGCTGATGCAGCACCACGTAGGTGAAGTCGGCCGCTGTGCGGTCCATCTCCGCCATCAGATGCCTCGCTGCCGAGGTGACGTGGTGAAAATAGGCCGGCTCGCCGGTGAATCGCTGCCCGTGACTGGGATAGTGCATGTAAGGGCGACGCCAGAAGTCGGGGGTGTCGGTCACGTAGGAGAAGCTGGCCTCGAACAGGACCAGACTCTCCTCGGCCGGGCCGATGAGGTAGGCCGCGCCGCCGGCCGCCGCCGTGTATTCCAGCGCGTCGCCGGGACGCCCCTGAGCTGTGTCGGCCCCGATGCCCAGCGCGTAGCGGGCCATCCCGCTGGCCACAAAACCGATGCTGGCCTGCATTGTCTCGGTGCCGGCCTTGCAGGCGAACTGCCAGTCGGCGGCCTCGGTGTGGGGCGTGGCCCCGATGGCCTCGGCCACAATGGTGCTGGTCGGTTTGACGGCGTAGGGATGGCTTTCGCTGCCAACCCACACGGCGCCGATCAGTTGTGGGTCAATTTGGGCGCGGGCCAGAGCGTTGCGCGCCGCTTCCAGGGCGATGGTCAGCGTATCTTCGTCGAGGCCGGGCACTGCCTTCTCGGTGACGGGCAGTCCCCCCTCGCCCCCCTTCCACACGCGGGCTACCTCGGTCGCCGGCAGCCGGTAGCGGGGGATGTAAGCCCCGTAGCCTACGATGCCAACGTCGGTGGATGGTTTCATAATCCCGTACTGCGTATTGCGTGTGACGTGTTGCGTATCTTGCACCCGTGCCCTGTGTCCCTCGTCCCCCATCACTCGTTGCCTTGCCGATTCGCCGACTCGCTGACTCGCCGACTCAGAATCTCCTGCGCCCGGTCCAACCGGATCGTTCGCTCTCTGACGAGTTGTGCGGCCACTCGCTCGATCTCGTCGCCGGTGGCGCCGGCTGCGATGGCGATTTGCCGGGCGTGCAGACTCATATGTCCACGCTGGATGCCCTCCGTCGCCAGGGCGCGCAGGGCGGCCAGATTTTGCGCCAGTCCCACGGCCACGATGATCTCGGCCAGTTCGCGGGCCGTTTGCACTCCCAGAATTTTGAGCACGACTTTGGGCAAAGGGTGCACTCGCGTCGCTCCGCCAACGGTTCCGACCGCCATCGGCATTTCCAGTGTGCCCACCAGGTCCCCGTCGGGGGTTTTTTCCCACTGCGAAAGGGAGGTGTAACGGCCGCTTCGAGCAGCGTAGGCGTGAGCGCCGGCTTCGATGGCGCGCCAGTCGTTGCCGGTGGCCAGCACGACTGCGTCCACCCCGTTCATAATGCCCTTGTTGTGCGTCGCGGCGCGGTAGGGGTCGGCGGCAGCGAGGGCGTAGGCTTCGACGATGCGATCCACCACCTGGTGTCCCTCAAAAGTACGCCCGTCCGATTCAAAGGTCAGCGTGTCGGCGGGCACCACGCACCAGGCGCGGGCCAGTCGCCGGTTGGCCAGGTTGCTCAGGATGCGGAGGAGTACCCGCCCGCCGGTGATCTCTTCGACCAGCGGCGCCAGCGCCTCGGCGGCTGTGTTCACCGTGTTGGCCCCCATAGCGTCGCGGGTGTCGTAAATCAGATGGACGACCAGCATCGGTCCAACCGGGCTTTCTTCGATGACGCGCGCTTCCACGTCGCGGGCGCCGCCGTGCAGGCTGACGACGACGGGATCGGTTTGGTTGGCCAGGTCGAGCAGGCGATCTTTCCGCGCCAGGAGTTCAAATCGAGCGATGTGCGGATTGGGCACGTCGAGCACCTGCATCTGGCCGATCATCTCGGGCGGGGTGGACGAGGTGGAAAAGCCGCCCCCTGCCCGCGCGAGCCTGGCGGCAAAACTGGCACCGGCCACCACGCTTGGCTCCTCGATGACCATTGGCACCAGCACGTCGCGTCCGTTGATGAGAAAGTTGGTGGCGATGCCCACCGGCAAACTGTGCAGCCCAGCCACGTTCTCGATCATGTGGTCGGCGGTCTCGATGTCGAGGCCAGCCGCTCCCCGCAAAATCGCCTGTTCCTCGTCGGTCAGCCCGGCGACGTCGGCCACAGTTGCCAGCCGTTCGTCGGTGGAGTGTTTGTAGAAGCCAGACAGTCGGGATGATTGGGTCATGGGTTTGTATCTCTTTACGTAATTACCCACTCAGGTGCCAGACACTTACAAAAGTGCCTGGCACCTTATGAGAAATCAGTGCATAAAAAAGCAGCCGCCCGTAAAGGCTCGGCCGCGAGCCTGAGTGCATTATAGCACAAAGGGACTGTCAAAAACTATCAAGTTGGTGAAGCAGGGCTTTCAACGTTCTAGCGCGAGCAAGGTGACAGTCACCTCGTTCGGCACGACACGTTGGCAAAAACGGTAAGAAATGGTTGTCACGTGCCTTCCTCTCGCCAAAAGATCGGAGGTGACTGTCACCTGGGTCAATTCTTTGAAAAGCCCCGGTGAAGCAGGGCACTTGACGTGGCCTGGATTGGGGGTCGGGTTTCAATCCGAACCTTGGACTGTCGCCAGGAGTTGGCCGTGAATCAGGCCATTGCTGGCGACCAGGCTGTTGTCTCCCACCTGCCACGGCCGGCCGTGGATGTCCGTCACCGAACCGCCCGCCTCGCGGATCAACAGCGCACCGCCGGCCCAATCCCACGGACTCAGATGGTACTCCCAATAGCCATCAATGCGTCCGCAAGCCAGGTAAGCCAGGTCCAGAGAGGCTGATCCCAACCGCCGAATCCCCTGCACGCGGGGCATCACCCGGTTAAACTCGGCCAGGTTGTTCAAATCGGTGGTGGCCCGGATATAAGCAAAGCCGGTGGCTACCAGAGAGTGTCGTAGGGTGGGCGTGGTTGAAACACGGATAGGCTGTCCGTCGAGGGTGGCGCCCTGGCCCGCCTGGGCGGCAAACAGTTCGTCGCGCAACGGATCGTAGGTGACGGCCAGGACCGGTTGTCCCTCTCGCTCCAGGGCTATCGCCACGGCAAAGACGGGGAGTCCGTGGGCGAAATTGGTGGTGCCGTCCAGCGGATCTACCAGCCAGCGATATTCCGCTTCCCCCGTCTCTCCGGCGTCGCTTTCGCCGCTCTCCTCAGACAAGATGGCGTGATCGGGGAACGCCGTCCGAATGGCGTCGAGGATCAGTTGCTCGGACTCCAGATCGGCCTGAGTCACCAGATCGATGTCGGTGCTTTTGGTATCGGGGGTCAGACCTTGCTCCACGCCGGGACGGGGTGTGTAATAACGTCGCAGCACTTCGCCGGCGCGGCGGGCGGTGTGTGTGGCAAATACGATCAAATCTTCAGACATATATTTCCTCCATAGCTGATTTCCGGGACTATTTGACTATTGTGCCAGTTGTCAGAAAGCGTCTGCTTCTGGTATAATGCAAGAGAAGGATGGGAACAGATTCCAGAAAAAGAGACACAACAGGGAAGAAGACGGCAGGTAGCGATCTATGACCGGTGAAAGTCAGCGTCAGGCTCCACGGAGAACAGGGTTGAGGCGGGGAGGGCATGCTCCGCGCACTCTTAACCAGGTGCTCAAAGAGGCCGACCGAATGGTCGTGAAGGGCGAGCTTGATGAGTATTTGCCTGTCCCCACCGGTTTCGACCAGATTGACCGGATCATCGGTGGCGGCTTGCGCAAGACAGAGTTAGTGTTGCTGGGTGGTCCCCAGGGTATCGGCAAGACGATCACCGCCTTGCAGATGGCGCGCAACCTGGCGCTCAACGAGGCGACGTATGCCTTTTACATCTCCTACGAGCACAGCGAAATTCACCTTCTCAACCGGCTGATCTGCCTGGAGAGCGTCGACGGCGGCGTGTCCGACGGGACGACGACCGGCATTCGCCTCAAGGACCTGCACAACATCGTCGTGTCCAAGCGCGCCCGGGAGTGGGTGCGCCACGATGGCAACGTGGGACTCTACCAGATTTTAGCGCAACATCCCAAAACCGCCAAAGCTTTGCAGACGATCAATCGCTATGCCGACCGCCTGATTCTGATGAAGGCCAGCCCGGCTGTCACCACCCTTAATTCCATCCGCGACATGGTGCGCCAGATGGTCGAGGTCACCGATGGCAAAGTGGTCCTTTTCATCGACTACCTGCAAAAGGTCGCCATCCACCCCGAACGGGCCACCGACGAATCGGAGAAAGTCACCATCGTGGTCGAAGGGTTAAAAGATATGGCGATGACGTTCAACATCCCGGTGCTGTCCATCGTTGCCGCCGACCGGGAGGGCTTGAAGAGCAAACGCCTGCACCTTTATCATCTGCGCGGCAGTTCGGCCCTCGACTACGAGTGCGACATCGCCATCATTATGAACAACAAGTTTCACATCCTGTCGAAGGATCACGTCGCCTTCAATCCTTACAAAAGCGAGAGCTACCGCGACTGGGTGGTCTTCACCATCGAGAAGAACCGGGCTGGCCGGGCCATGATAGACGTAGAGTTCCAACTCAGAGCCCAGCACTTTTGTTTCATCCCCAAAGGGAATATCGTGGAGCAAAAACTCATAGACGAGAAGATCATCGTCGAATAGCCTGACGGGTTACAGCCGTCATCGAGAGCCCAGGTCCGAGACGAAGTGGACCTGGGCTTTTTTATTTTGCCGGTTTGTCGGATGGCTCGATGCCGGCCGCCGACAGCGCCGCCCGCACCCGGGCTACTACCTCTGGCGGCGTCAGGTCGTCGGTCGGCAGGTAGAGGTTGCAGTGGGCGCGGGCGTGGGCCAGGCGGGCGTTGAGAGCGTCGAGGCGCTCTTGCCCCCAGTCGATGCCCCGCCGCCGGGTGATGGTTTCCAGCCGCGCATCCAGGTAAATCAAAAAGTCGGGCCGGGCCAATCGCCGCCACATGTCGGGCACGTAGGAGTGATCCTGGGCGCAGGAGCGGGCGTTGTAGCCCAGGGCTAGCAGTTGCTTCACCAGTTCTGTCTTGCCGGCCGCGTCGGGTCCAACCACTACCACGCGCGGCCCCTCGTGGCTGGACACTGATGGCATCGGTGTGATCCTATCAGCTATCAGCTATTGGCTAATTGGAAAGGTGAGGGACAGCCGGCGCACGTCTGCACCCGACAGCATCGTTGGCTCGTTCTGCCGCCGGCGGGTGTGTACGGTCAACACCAGGACGGTGATGTCGTCGCTGGCCCGGCCCTCGTCGAGGTGTAACGCCTCGGCCAGCAGGTGGTCGGCGATGGCCTGGGCGTCACAGCCGTGCTCGTCACACAAGGTCTGGACGACGGACGGCACGTCCAACGACCGGCCGCGTCGCTGCCCGGCGCTCAACAGGCCGTCGGTGAAAAGGACGACGGTGGTGGGTGCTTGCAGGGGTAACTCGACGACCAGCGGCTTGGTGCCACGGTGCACCCCCACCGGGCGCGATGGCTCGTCGAAAATGCGCAGTCCCTCGTCGGTGACGACCAGAATGGGACAATGGCTGTTGCGCGAAAGCACGATGGTGCGGCTCACCATATCCACCGAAACGATGTTGAGGGTGGCCTGCACTTTGCCGCCGCGATAGGTATACAGATAATCGTGCGCGGCGCGGGCAGTCGCCCCGTCGCGCACGCCCTCGGCCAGCAGCGAAATGGCCTTGCGGGCGACCAGGTTCGAAATCGCCTTGGCCGAGCGTCCCGAGCGCTGACCGTCTACCATCACAAAGCTGAGCCCGCCGTGCGGTCGCTCGATCATCTCCACGGTATCGCCGCTCTCGCCGGTGGCGTATTTGGCGACCTTCGCGACGGCAACATGAACCTCCACGTGACCTCCTCTTTCAAATCGGCAAATCGGCAAATTGGCGAGTCAGCGAATCCTGCTTCTCTCCAATCCCCAATTCCCAATCCCCTACTCTCCAACCCCCTGCTCGCCAAGCTTACGCTTCAGCCAGGCCTCCGCCTGCTCGCGGTTTGTCACCTGACCAACCGCTTGCGCTTCCTGCAGGGCGGTCAGCAGACGCCCGAGCTCTGGACCCTCTGCCAGCCCAAACTGGCGGATGAGGTCTCGACCGGTGAGCAGGGGAGCGGGCGACACAAGGGTCTGCCGGTGGCTGAAGTAGGCGTCGAGCAGCGCGCCGACGGTCTTCAGCAGGGCGGGCCACTGCTCGTCGTCCGCGTCCGGGCCGACGGTGGCACGGCGGTCGGCCAGCGCGTGCAGGGCTATCTCTACGCCGGCGTCGCCCGTGTCGCGGAAGAAGCGATGGATGGCGCGCTTGCTCGTCACCCCTTGCCACGTCAGTTGGAGCGGGCGCAGGTGGTGGCGGACGATGGTCTCCACCCGGCGGGCCGCTGCGCCGGAAAAACGCAGCCGGCGCAGCACGTCGGCGGCCATCGCCGCGCCGACGCGCTCGTGGCCGATGAATCGAATCCGCCCGGTCGGCTCGACTGAGCTTGCCGAAGTCGGCTCGACTGAGCTTGCCGAAGTCGGCTCGACCGTGGCCGTATCTCGTTTGCCCACGTCGTGCAGCAGGGCGACCAGCGTCAGCAACGTCCGACGGCTGTAGCCCCCTGTGACGGCCACAGCCAGATGGTCGGTCACCCGGTCGGGAAAAGGCACGGCGGGGTGGGGAGGCGCGCCGTCGAGGGGCAGAAGGGTCTCCAGCGCGACGACGGTTTGCAAGGTGTGCTCGTAGGCGTCCCAGCGGTGGGGCCTGGTTTGGGCCAGCCCTTTGAGGGCCGTCACTTCTGGCAGAACTTCGGACAGCAGGTTCAGCGTGTCCAGCCGGCGCAGCGAGTCGGCGACGGCCGGCAGAGAGAGGATTTTAGCGAACTCGTCGCGCACCCGCTCGGCCGAGGTCCAGGCCAGGCCGGGAGCAGCCTCCTGGATGAGGGTCTGGGTGTGCGGCTCGATCTCGAATCCCAGTTCGGCCGCCAGACGGACGGCGCGCAAGCCGCGCACCGGGTCGTTGCGAAGGGTCTGATCGGAGACGGCACGCAGCCGCCGCGCCTGCAGGTCGGCCTGGCCTCCGTAGGGGTCGATGAGCACAGGCGGATCGCGGGTCACGTCCACTGCCATCGCGTTGACGGTGAAATCCCGGCCGGCCAGGTCGGCCATCAAATCTGGCCCCTGAAAACGAGCCACGTCCACCGTCTGGACGTCCCCTCGGTCGCCGGTCAACACGACTCGGCCCACGCCTCGCCCGGCGTCCAAAGGGTAGAAGGCGGCGTCCAGGGCATCGGCAATCCGCCGGGCGACGCGCAGGCCGTCGCCCGGCACGGCGAAGTCCAGGTCATAGTAGGAACGGGGTTTCCCTGTCCCGCCGCGGTCCTGGTGCACGTTGAGCAGCCAGTCGCGCACCGCTCCTCCCACCAGATAGGCCGGCGTGCCCATCTCTCGCAACAACTGCACAACCTGCGCCAGCATAGTACCCTCTGGGTGCACAGTGCCCTCTGGGTGCACAGTGCCCTCCGGGTGCGAAGTGCCCTCCGGGTGCGAAGTGCCCTCCGGGTGCGAAGTGCCCTCCGGGTGCGAAGTGCCCTCCGGGTGCGGAGTACCCTCCGGGTACAGGGTATCTGGGTC
>JAJRXB010000184.1 GCA_024276515.1 Chloroflexota bacterium | reverse complement strand
AGTTTTCTGAGCAAGAGGAGATTATCAACGGATGAAGTGGCGGATGAGCGGATCACGCCCTTGCGCGAGGAGAGACATCGCTCATTCGTTACTTATCCGCTGATGATCGTCTGCCACCAACCCCAGCCAGTGGCTCGGTCGGAGACCGGCCACAGCCTGATGGGACCTTGCTCTGGTCGGTCTCCGACCGAGCCAGCAGCCCACCTTGCTCTGGCCGGTCTCCGACCGAGCCGCCAGCTCCCTTGCTCTGGCCGGTCTTTGACCGAGCCAGCAGCCCACCCTGCTCTGGCCGGTCTCCGACCGAGCCAGCAGCCAGGGGTGAGATTCCACCCTCCCCCAGCCCCTCCCTGCCAGGGAGGGGTGAACAGCCAGCGGCCCGGCCTGGCCTGGCGGAAGGCCAGGGGAGACCGGCCACAGCCTGATGGGACCTTGCTCTGGCCGGTCTCCGACCGAGCCAGCAGCCCACCCTGCTCTGGCCGGTCTCCGACCGAGCCAGCAGCCAGAGGTGAGATTCCACCCTCCCCCAGCCCCTCCCTGCCAGGGAGGGGTGAACAGCCAGCGGCCCGGCCTGGCCTGGCGGAAGGCCAGGGGAGACCGGCCACAGCCCCAGGAGCCAGACCGGCCACGGCCTAACAGCCTAAATGCTCTCTGCCAACTCCTTTTGCAGGGCCTCCACTGCTTCGGCGGGCGTCTTGGTCAGCGTGAGCAACGCAGCATGCTCCGGGCGAACGTAGCTGCCGTCCACAAAAGCGGCCAGCGTGCGCTGCCACAACCCGCCGACGAGGACAATGGGCTTGGGAGATATTTCGCCCACCTGGACAAAGCTCCAGGCCAGCGCCAATTCCGATAGGGTGCCAACCCCACCCGGCATCACGATGATGCCGTCGCAATGGTCTACCAGATAGAGCACCCGGTCGCGCAGAGTCTGGTGGCGAATCTCCTCTTTGACCCACGGGTTCGCCTGGAGCGGGCGAAATTCCTCGATCTGGGCACTGGTGACGCCGATGACGTGACCGCCGGCCTCGCTGGCTCCCCGGCTGACGGCCTCCATCACTCCCACGTAGCCGCCGGTCTGCACGGCAAAACCGGCCTGGGCCAGCCGCTCCCCCAGATCACGCGCTGCCTCGTAATCCGCGGATCCAGGTTGCGGCGCGCTGCTGCCAAAAATAGAGATAACGTAGGGCATAAAATGATTACACTCCCCGAGGATACGAGCCCAAGACGCGGAAGAAGGTGGTGATCTCTTGCAGGTGGTTGAGCGCGTTGCGACAATGAGTCTCGTGAATGCTGCCGGCAAAATCAATGTAGAAAAAATATTGCCACCGTTTGCCCTGCAACGGACGCGACTCGATCTTGGTCAGGTCGATGTCCCGCAGGGCAAAGACGGCCAGGCTTTTGAACAAGGCTCCCGGCACGTTGTCCATCGAAAAGACGATAGAGGTTTTGGCCCCACCATCTGGCACGACCGGCTCCCGGCCCAGGGCCAGGAAACGAGTGTAGTTTTCGGGGTTGTCTTCCAGGCCGTCGCGCAGCACGGTCATGCCGTAAATGTCGGCGGCGCGGCGGCTGGCGATAGCTGCGCCATCGCGGATGTCCCCGTCGCGGAGCATCTTCACGCTGCCGGCGGTGTCGTAGGTGGCGACGCGCTCCACATTCGGCAGCAATTCGTCCAGCGACCGCTCGCACTGAGCCAACGCCTGCGGGTGCGAGTAAATCCGCGCTACGTCGTCCAGGTCCACGCCGGGCAGAGCGATAAGGTGATGCGCGATACGAATTTGCACCTCGCCCACGATGGTCAAATCGTAGCGCAGGAGCAAATCGTAGTTGCGGTGGATACTGCCCGCCAGCGAATTTTCCACCGGGATGATGCCCCGACCGGCGTCACCGCTCGTCACCGCCTCGAAGACCGCCTCGAAGGAGGGGCATGGCAACGGCTGCACCGCCTCGCCGAAGTGGGCCACAGCCGCCGCTTCGCTGTAGGCCCCGCGTTCCCCCTGAAAGGCGACGACCAATCCCTTTTCACTCATCGGCGACTCCGTCTCGTTCTCCCTCGTGCGTGTTCTGTTCTTCTTTTTGCCCCTCTTGCCCCTCGGTCGGACCGGGGGGCGATGGCCGGGGGCTGATGATGCGTCCCACCGTCTGGCCTACCCCGGCGATGATCCGCCTCACGCTCCGTTTCAGCACCCTGGACGGTTTTTGGCTGAATTGTTGGGTAAAATCGTCGGTGGCCGTCTCGGGGCTCAAATCGGGGCCGTATCGTTCTTTGAGATGGTACAGGTGATCCATAATCCACAGATACAGGTCGGCCTCGGTGCGGCCCGGGAAATGGGCCAGGACGTCCCGCTCACGGATGATGCGCACAATGGGCAGATAAAGATTGTCGTACCAGCTCGTCACCGCCTCTTCCCACGACACGTCGTGCTGGCGTTCCAGGCCCAGAAAGTAGCGGTGCGTTTCGATGTGTTGCAAGAGGGTGAGATATTGGCCGGGGATGCTGAATTCGATGCGCTGGTCAGGCCGCAGACGGTCGAGGCTGGTCTGCTCAAGGAAGTCGGCGTATTCGCCGGCGATGACCAGGTCCTCCGGTCGCAGCTTTCCGTTGATGGGCACGCGCGTGTTGCACTTGATGACCTCAGCGTCTATAAATTCGACCCCTTGCTCACGGGCCACGCTGACTCGATGGTGTCCGTCGCGCACAAAATACATGTCGCCCACCTGAAACAGACTGACGGGCGGCAGGTTAATAGACTCGTAGTAGGCGCGGTCCACGCGCTTCCAGCGACCCGCTGTGTGAGTCTGGGTCGGCAAAAAGGCGCGGTCAAAATCTTTGTAGCGGTCCACGCTGCCGACGATTTTCGCCACTTCCACCGGGCAGACGCCGGCATAGGCCCGTCCCTGCACCCGCAGGCGGCGCTGAACTTCGTCAAAGGAGAGCAATTCGTTATTTTCGCCAAACAGAAAGGCGATGACGTCGTGGAAAAAGACGCGACGCCGGGCACGCGAAAAGTCCTCGGCGACCTGTCTATCAATCCGGGTGTCGTTCATTTGGATTCTACGTCAATCTCCAATATTTTGTAGGGATAGACATTGATGACCGTTGTCTGCTCGTATTGAGTCTCGGTGATTTCCAACGGATTGTAAACGTGACGATGGCCATGGAGCAAATAGCGCGGCTTAAACCAGCGCATCAGCCACAGGAACGACTTGAAGCCCACGTGAGTCCGATCACGGCCATTGTGGATGCCATAGGGTGGCGAATGAGCCAACAGGATGTCGAGGGGCCGGCCGGTGATCAAACGGTTGAAGAGCAGCGCCGGCGACATCCTCAACACCTGACTCCACATCTCCAGGTTGGTGTATTGGTAACAACCTTGCGGCTTGTACCGGATGGATCCCTCCAGCCCCGCTACCGACAGTCCCTTCTCCCGGACCAACCGGCCATGGACGTTGACGCCGCCAGAAGGGCCGGTGGATTGCAGCCCGCTCCACGAATGCTCTACCGGCGGGTCGTGATTGCCGTGGACGTACAGGAGAGGCACGTTGAGCATCGAGATAATGTATTCCAGGTAGTAATAAGGCAGGTCGCCGCAGCTCAGCACCAGGTCCACGTCGCTAAATTTTTCAACCAGGCTAGGGCTGTAGATAAATTCGACTACTTTGTCGGTGACGGCGAGCAATTTCACACTTTATTTATGCCTCTTCCTTGAAGCTAATACGCCGAGCCACGCAGTTTCTCCGGGATTTTCGAAGGCGTCAGCTTGCGCAGTTCTTCGACAAAGGCCCGATCAGCCCGAATCGATTCATCAATCTCAGCACGATGATCGTGATAATATGCTAACGCGGCATAGACATCTCCCAGAGTAAGGCCGTATTCGGTGGCAATCTCGTCTGCGCTCAGGCCCAGCCGCTCATGCCAAACCACAATATTCTGAACGGAGACACGACGGCCTGCAATGCGCGGTTTGCCACCACATACGTCGGGTGTAATCTCAATATGTTCTGCCAACACGTCTTTTAACATTCGGGATACTCCTCGTCGGGCTTCACGGCAGTCCGACGGCGGTTTTCACCTCGGCGATGACTTCGCGGGCGATGACGCTGGCCCGTTCTGCGCCGTCGTGCAACACGTCCCACACGTGGTCGGGGTCGGTGGCCAGTTGGGCACGTCGCTCACGGAAGGGAGCCAGGTGGTCGGCCAGGTTTTGGGCCAGCATCTTCTTGCAATCCACGCAGCCGATGCCGGCCGTGCGACAGTCGGCGTCGATCTGCCGAACCGTCTCCGGGGAGGTGAAAACTTTGTGCAACGAGAAGACGTTGCACACCTCCGGCCGGCCAGGATCGGTGCGGCGCTGGCGTTGCGGGTCGGTGACCATCATCCGCACCCGATTGTAAAGCTCGTCCGGCTCGATGGCCAGCTCGATGTGATTGTTGAGCGATTTGCTCATCTTGTTCACGCCGTCGATGCCCAGCACTTTGGGCACCTCGGTGTGTTTGGCCTGCGGCTCCACCAGCACCGGCCCAAAGTGATGGTTGAACGTGCGAACGATCTCACGGGTAAACTCCAGATGGCTGACCTGGTCCACGCCCACAGGCACCACGTTGGCCTTGTAAAGGGTAATGTCGGCGGCCATCAGCACCGGGTAGCCGACCAATCCGTAGTTGACGTTATCCGGCTGCTGGCGAACCTTCTCTTTAAAAGTGGGCAGGCGAGTCAATTTGCCCAACGGCGTGACCATACTCAAAATGACGTGCAGTTCCGTCACCTGCGGCACGTGAGATTGGACGAACACGATGGTGCCCCGGTCGGGGTCTATGCCGGCCGCCAGCCAGTCCAGGACCATCTCATAAGTCCATTCCTTCAGATGTTTCGTATCCTGCAACGTGGTGAGGGCGTGCAAATCGACCACGCAATAAACGCAATCGTAGTCGTCTTGCAAGGCAACGTAGTTCTTGATCGCCCCCAAGTAGTTACCCAGATGTTGGCGACCGGTAGGCCGCGCCCCAGAAAAGACTCTCCCCTGTTTCACAATGCGATCTCCTAAATTAGGGATTGACAGAGTACCAGTGTCGTGTTAAATTCTACGTCAAGACGCCAATGCGCGCAAATGCCCCGCCCGCCCTGCACGGGCGACGACGGCGGTCGGCGTTACACCTCGCTTGCAATTATGTTAATTTTGGTGTTTAATAGAGTCGTTCCCTTTTAAGCAAAAGCAGGTGACAGTCACTTGAACTGGCGCAAAAAAAGTGACCGTCACCTCAGCACAAATTTATTTTAGGCACAACTCCAATTGGGAAGGCGCAACGTAGATTCGAGGGGTGGGGCACTTATGCAAAAACGATTGATTGTCAGCCTGTTGATCCTGGCCGCCCTGCTGACGACGGCCTGGCCGGCGGTCGCAGCCCCGCCGGCGCAGACGGACGAGGTGTACGTGGTCCAGCCCGGCGACACCCTTTTTACCATCGCCCTTCGCTTTGGCGTGACGGTGGCCGACATCGCCGCCGTCAACAACCTGAGCAATCCGAACCTCATCTTCGTCGGGCAGCGATTGGTCATCCCGGGCGCCAGGCCCCTGGCCGAGCCGGCCATCGTCACCGACCGGAACGAAAGGAGCGGCCCCGAGGCGACACCTCCCACCCCCCAGGTCTACGTGGTGCAGCCGGGCGACACGCTCTTCGCCATTGCCACTCGCTTCGGTCTGACCGTGACCGACCTGGCCCTGGTCAACGGCATCCGGGACCCGAACTACATTTACGTCGGCCAGCGGTTGATCCTTCCTTCGCCCGGCCCGGCGGCAGAGTACCCTGCTCCCTTCGCCGCCATCGAGCTCTCGCCCAACCCGGTGCTGCAAGGGCAAACGTTGGCGGTCCGGGTGACCCTCAGCGAACCGGCCACTCTCTCCGGCGACTTCGAAGGTCGTCCGCTCTTCTTCACCGGCGACGACACCGGCGGGTGGGCCCTCGTTGGGATCCACGCCCTGCAAGACGTTGGCATCTACTCGCTGGCGCTGCGGGCCAGGCTGGAAGATGGGACGGAGTCCGTCACGGCGGTGAACGTGGTCGTGGGGGCCGGACCCTACGGCACGGAGAACATCCAGCTTGCGCCCGGACGCGAAAGCCTCCTCGATCCAGCGGTGATCCAGGCCGAACAGGCGCGGATGGTCGAGATGTGGAGCCAGGTGAGCCCGCGCCCGCTGTGGGAAGGGCTCTTCGGCCTTCCCGTCGCCGGCAGCCGGGTCACGTCCCCTTTCGGCACACGGCGATCTTACAACGGGGGACCGGTCAGCAGTTTCCACGGCGGCACCGACTTTGGCGCGGGGATTGGCACTCCCATTTACGCGCCCGCTGCCGGTCGCGTGGTGCTGGCCGAGGAGCTGGCGGTGCGCGGCAACGCGGTGTTGATCGACCACGGGCTGGGCGTTTTCAGCGGCTACTGGCACCAGTCAAAGCTGGTCGTCCACGTGGGCCAGACGGTCCGGCGCGGCGACCTCATCGGCTACGTGGGGGACACCGGCCTGGTAACTGGCGCCCACCTGCACTGGGAGATGCGCGTGGGCGGCATCGCCGTGGATCCCATCCAGTGGACGCAGCGTGTAGTTGAATAGAGTCTGGCTAAAATCTGTGGAAGGTAGTAGCGTCGCCAGGAACGACTAAAGTCATCACTACTTCGACAATGTCATGTTCGGCCATGTCACTCTGCCTGCCGAAGTGCCCGGCACGGGTGCACCTGCCCGTCCTGGGCTCGCGCCAGCGGGCCAGGGTGGTGCGGCACAGGTGAGCGAAGCGAAGAGTCTCGTATACCAGGCAGGAGATTCTTCGCTTTGCTCAGCCTGTCCTGGACGGACAGTCCAGGGAATGACGCCTGAAGAAAGCATAGCAACTGCGGAAACATGACATTGTCAAACTACTCACGGATTTTAGCCACACCCAATTGAATAACCGTCACGCTTTACACATTCCTGAAGGATCGCGAAATGAAATGGTCATTTAAGCTTGGGGCGGTCAGCGGGATTGATATAAGGATACATTTTACCTTTGTCTTCGTCGTCATCTGGGCAGCGGTGCAGGGAGTCAGCGGCTTGGGTGGGATTCGTGGCGCGTTGTTTGCCGCGGTCTCAATTCTTCTGCTCTTTGTGTGTATCACGTTACACGAGTTAGGGCACAGTCTGGTCGCCCGCCGATTGGGCGTGCGGGTGAAAGACATCACCCTGCTGCCAATTGGCGGAGTTGCGCAACTGGAAACTCTGCCCGAGAGACCGCTCCACGAGCTGCTCATCGCTCTGGCCGGCCCTGCGGTCAACATTGCGATTGCGGCGGGGCTGGCTCTGATCGTCCTGCCCCTGGGAAGCACCGCCGCACTCTTGAACCCTGGGTATCTATCTTACCTGCTGCTGGGGAGCAGGAGCCTTTTGGCCCTGCTCATCTATCTGCTGGGCGCCAATTTGATTTTGGCTCTATTCAATCTTATCCCCGCTTTTCCTATGGACGGGGGACGTGTGTTGCGGGCACTCCTGGCCATGTGGACCAGCTACCCACGCGCCACACGCATCGCCACCCGGGTGGGACAGTTGATGGCGGTGGGATTGGCCTTGCTGGCTTTTTCCTCCTTTGGCAGCATATCGTTGGTGCTGGTGGCGCTGTTCGTGTTCACGGGCGCCAGCTACGAGAATCAGATAGTGCAAGCCCGAGCCGCAATACGCAGATTGCGCGTTCGCCACGCCCTGCCGACGCACCCCATCTACACCGTCGCAACAGAAGACGCTCTGACCAAAGTGCTGGAGATGAGCTACCGCACGTATCAGTATGCTTTTCCCGTCGTGCAAGATGGGATGTTGGTTGGAATACTCTCGCGCGATGATTTGTTGGCGGCGTTTCAGCGGGGAGACAGGGATATGCAGGTAGCCCATGTGATGCAACGCGAGTTTCCGGCCGTGTCGCCCGACGATATGCTGCTGAAAGCGCAACAGCTCATCGCCCAGGCCGACGTCATTGCGTTGCCCGTGTTCGATCAGGGCTACTTCCTCGGTCTCATTTCTCTGGAGGACATCAACCGTACCTACGCCAATTTGTCCTGGTAACGTCGTTGATGGCCGACTCGGAGATTGAAGGGGCGCTATTCTACCGGTTCGTCGGAGGACACCCGCCAGACATTCCCCTCACGTTGCAGTGTGAGTCTGCGAGTTTGAACCCCATTCGCGTCCCCCCGATCCACCAGGATTGTGGCTGTGCCATCGTCGTAGTTTAGATCGTGCAAAAATAGGTACGACCGGCTGGCATCTCGCCTGCGGAAATACTCAGCCTGAGCGAACCGGTTCAGCCACACCGTGTTGCCCCCTTCAAAGCCCAGGTTGTCGCGCACTTCGGTCAGGCCAAAGGCTACCAGCACCTCGTCCACCGGGCCGCGCGCCGAGAGCTCGTAGGCCAGGGCCGCGCGCCGGATGTCGTTGTTGCGCCGGGTTATCGGTCCCCCGATACCACAGGCCAACGTGCTGAGAAGAAGAGCGAATAAAACCAGGACCACACGGTTGCGTTTCATCTTGTCCCTTTGGGGGTTGTCCCTTTGGGGGATGGGAGAGCCAGGCCGCGAAGTTGGGCTTCCTCGCCCAGGGCCCGAGCCACCGCCACCAGATTCAACCCATTCAGGCAACGCACGCTGGCAGGTTGCGCATCGGCCAGGGCCCAGATGGTTTGGTTGGTCAGCGCAGTTTCGTCGTCGTCGCGGGCGGCTGCCAGAACTTCCCACACCGGCAGATCGAACCGGGTCAGCAATGCCTCGTCAATATCGCAACATTCACAGGGTGCATTTCAATTCTATGGCAGGATGCGTCTTTTATCTGGCCCGGCATCAGGCGATAGCGACTAATGTCGCGCCTGAAGGCCCCAGGCCGACGCCTCGGCCTGCGCCGACGCACTGGCGTCCACGGGAGGTGGACGCCTGGCCGTCAGGCCTGCAGGAGCGGTTTCAACCGCGTTTGTGCTTGAGATTATTCTAATCCCCCTGTCTGCAAAATGGATTGCAAACGGAGCACGTGTTCCGGGTCCAGGGGTAAGAGCGATAGCTTGCGGGCGGTATTCTGAGAGTGGTAGTGCAGGTGATGAATTTGCACGCGATCATTCTGCCAGACAGCGAAGGTGGGATCAGGGACCCCGTAACGAGGCTGCCCCAAACTACCCGGACTGACGATGAGCCAGTTGTCAACCTGGCGCATAGCGGGCACGTGCGGTCCACCCAACAAGATGACGTCGGCTTCGATTCCGCCGAAACGCTCACGCAGCCGCGCCTGAGGCATAGTGATGAGCATGTGCGTTTCGGCCTCCAGATCGTCGGGCGAGAAGCGGGTGAGATGAAAGCGCACCCCGGCGATCTCAACGTTGAGTTCCGTGGGCAACGAGGCCAGGTAGTCACGGTCGTCGGCAGACAACAACGAGCGCGTGTGCGCCCAGGTCGCCTCTAGCAAGTCGTCGCCCCGAACCCGGCTGGTGCCGACGGCCTGGTCGTGCCAGCCGCCGATGGTATGAGTGGCATTGGCCCGGACCGCGTCGAGGCACAGCTTGGGGTCCGGGCCATAACCCACGATGTCGCCCAAACAGAGCACCACGTCGGGGCCACGCTCCGCCTGTTGCAGAGCGAGCAAAGCCTCCCAATTGGCATGGAGGTCGCCAAAGATTACAATTCGCGTCATTTGAGGTTTGTCCCCTCCTCCGGTCCCCCTCCCCGCGGTGTGGGTTCAGAGGCGGACAGGTGAACAAGAAGGTGAAACCTTGTTCGGAAAATCCAAAGAATTCAGGCTCAAAGGGACTGGTAGGGGCGAGGCAGCCGGGAGGGAACGCTGAATTTCAGGCAGAATCTTTGGACCGGCTGCCTCGCCCCTACCCCCTCCCTCTCCCAAATTGGGAGAGAGAGGGGGTGCAGGCGGGGGTGGATAAGGGCTTTGCCTCCTCTTCGCCACCAACACTCAAGGGGGGGACCAACCACCCTCAGCCTGTCCGCCCCTGAAGCGGTGTGGGGAGGGGGAATAGGTCGAGTCGTGGCTCAGGTGTGCTCAAGCGGTCTGGGCGACGATGCCTGGCTTCTCCGGCGCGGGAGCTCTCTCCGCCTCCGGCAAAGCCTGCACCACCGGCCGCGGTACCCCCGACTCCTCCACCAATCTGGGCACGATCGCTTCCCAATGCACTGCCATCACGTGCATCCCACTGATGCCCGGCGTGTTCTTCAGCTTCTCGATCATCTCCAACGCGATGGCCACACCTTCTTCTTGTTGTCCCTCCTTGTCGCCCGCTTCGTCCATCCGCTTCACGATTTCGGCGGGGATCACCACTCCGGGCACGTCGTCGGCCATAAAGTGGGCTGCCCGCGCACTCTTCAGCGGGATCAGCCCCGCCAGAATATATACCTTGTCCAACAGATTTCGCCTGTCCAACGCTTCCAGCCACTCGGTGAATCGGTCGTAGTCGAAGATGGGCTGTGTCTGGATGAATTGCGCCCCGGCGTTGATCTTCTTCTCCGCCCGGATGGCCTCGTAGGCCGGCGGTGCGCCAAAGGGCGACGCCGCCGCACCCAGGAAGAACTGCGGTCGCCGCTTGATCCGCCGTCCATCCAGATATATCCCTTCGTCTCGCATCCGGCGCAACATCCACAACACCTGTATCGAATCCATGTCAAACTGGTCGGGCTTGCTCATCGGCGCCGGCCCAAACCGGTGATGGTCTCCGCTCAGGCACAGAATGTTCCGGATTCCCAGGCCGGCCGCTCCCATCGCGTCTGCCTCGATGACCACCCGGCTCCGGTCTCGTGCCTGCAACTGCATCACCGGCTCCAGGCCCGCGTCCAGGCAAATCTTGCTCGACGCCATACTATTCATCCGCGCCGACGCCGACGCGTTGTCGGTGAAGTTGGCCGCCGCCACGTATCCCTTCAGCCAGCCGACCTTCTTGTGGATGATCTCCCCCGACGCCCCCAAAGGGGGTGCTATCTCCGCCGTGGTGACAAAGACTCCCGTCCGCAGATTGGCCTCCAGCAGAGAGAGCGGCTCCTGGTAGGCCGGCGGATGATACTCTGCGTCTCCCTGCCACCACTCTGGCTGACGCAGTTCGTAGAAGAAACGTTCCCACTCCTCTTTAAACTTCTTCCGCTTGAAGAAAAAGTCCAGCGGATGCGGCCCTTGCTTCCGCTCTCGCCAGAAACGTATCATCTCCAGCCACGTTTCGTGTCCCACCCGCGAGCCGTCAACCGGCGCGTTGATCTCCAGCAACTTCTCCACGCGCCCCAGCCGCTCCGCCCGGTGGTAGATCACATACCAGGTGCAGGGCCGCGACGGGTCTACCTCGCAATGGTCGGGAGTGGCCCCGCCACACAAGCCGTTGCGCAGTCCCTTGGGACAGGTCATCGGGCACACAAATGCCGTCTCCTGCAGAATACAATTGCCGCACATTCGGCAACCAAAGAGCCAGCCTTTGACCGTCCGTTCAAAGGCGGTAAAGGCTCGCATCGGCCACGGCTCTCGCTGGACCGGGTAAAATGGTGGTTGATAACGCCTCGGTGAAAAAATCGGCATCACTTACCTCCTCGTGAATGATAAACGGTAATCGGCAGAATTGGTAGTAACGACTTTGGTCGTCTTTAGGCTCATAATACGAGCAGAATTGGTAGTAACGACTTTAGTCGTCTTTAGGCTCATAATACGAGCAGAATTGGTAGTAACGACTTTGGTCGTCTTTAGGCTCATAATACGAGCAATTGACGACTCAAGTCGTTACTACGAGCACTTTTGCCACCCTCCGAGGGACCGTCACACAGCCCCTTCTCGAAACCTTCGCAAGGCTACCCTGCTGAAGGCT
>JAJRXB010000183.1 GCA_024276515.1 Chloroflexota bacterium | reverse complement strand
TTGATCGGCAACATCCCCGCGGCACAACTGATGTCGGCGGCGCTGATTGTGCTGGGCGTGGGGCTGATGGTGTGGCGCCGGCAGGGTCAGGGGGTAAACGAGTAGCAGGGAACAAAAAGACCTGGGGCAGGGAAAAGGTATGCCTTTTCCCTGCCCCAGGTCTTTGGCGACGAGGTATTAGCTCAAGTAGTCGCGCAACTGGCGACTCCGCCGGGGATGGCGCAACTTGCGCAACGCCTGGCCTTCGATCTGACGGATACGTTCGCGGGTGAGGCCAAACTTTTTGCCCACTTCTTCCAGGGTGTAACTACGCCCGTTTTGCAGGCCAAAGCGCAGCCGCAAGATACGTGCCTCACGGGGAGTGAGAGTCGCCAAGACGTCCTCCAGCTTCTCCTGCAACATGTGATGATAAGCGGTGTCGGGCGGGGTGGGCGCATCTACGTCTTCGATGAAGTTGCCCAGCTCGCTGTCTTCCTCTTCCCCGACCGGCCGCTCCAGGCTCACCGGGTGACGGCTGACGCGCAACATCCAGCGCACTTTGGAGGGCTCCAGGTCCATCTCCTCGGCCAGCTCTTCCGGCGTGGGCTTGCGACCCCACACCTGCTCGAGTTGCCGCGACACCTGGTGCAACTTGCGGATACGATCACTCATGTGAACCGGCACACGGATGGTGCGGCCCTGATCGGCCAGTGCCCGGGTGATCGCCTGTCGAATCCACCAGGTAGCATAGGTGCTGAACTTGTAGCCACGCCGGTAGTCGAACTTCTCCACCGCTTTCATCAGGCCCAGGTTGCCCTCTTGAATCAGGTCCGAGAAGGGCACGCCCTGTCCCATATATTTTTTGGCAATGCTCACCACCAGGCGAGTGTTGGCCTTAATCAGGTGATCCCGGGCCCGTTCTCCCTGAATGACCTCTCGCCGCAGCCGGGCGGCCTCTTCCTCGTTATACCCGTCCCGCTCAAGTTTGCGCTGCGCCCGACGGCCTCGCTCCAACCGCTTGGCCAACGAGGTTTCCTCTTCGGGCGTGAGCAAAGGCACCCGCGCCATCTCTTTAAGGTAAAGGCTGATCGTGTCGTCGGCAGCGATGCCGCTCAGATCGAACGGGTCAACCTCCGGGATCGCTTCTGCTTCCTCTCCCCCCGGGGCTCCTGCCTCGCGCAGCCGCTTTTCCTCCTCAGCCTCCTCAACGTCTCCGTAAACCTCAATCCCCCGCTCGATCAATTGAATGAAAATCTCTTCCAATTGAGCCATATTTTCTTCCGCTTCGGGAAAGGCAGCGAGCATATCGTCAGAGGTGAGGTACCCCTGCTGCGCAGCCTTTTGAACCAATTCTTCAGTTAACAACTCAACTTCACTCTTTACCATCTCTTCTGTCATTCCCCAAAATCACCTCGAACTACAATCTGATTTTCTAAACTGCTCTTTTTGGGTGCAGCCTAGAAGTGACTATATGTTGTAGCACGCCCCTGGTGCACACCACAACATATGCTTTCTTTCATCGCTGAACAACCGCAACAAAGCCATCCTAAAGATAGCCAGGCGGGGCCGTGACCCGCGCCTGGCCATTGCATCGGGATTACCGCAGAAAAAGAGATTTCCGCGGTGACATTATAGCACATGTTATACCAAGTGTCAACCCCAATGTCAGTTTATCTCAAGAATGGTTATATAAATCATTGATATGATGTTGTCATATAAAATCAATGCATCTGAAGCAAATCTACAGCACTCACGCAGTGACCCTTTCACCAGACTTCGGAAGTCGGTGGTCCCCCCATTGAGTGTTGGTGGCGAAGAGGAGGCAAAGCCCTCACCCACCCCCGCCTGCCCCCCTCCCTCTCCCAAATTGGGAGAGGGAGAGGGCAAGCCCTCGCGCTCCCAAACATCATCAACGCTTAACGGGGAGACTACCCGGAAGTCTCCCGTTGAGTATTTCCAGGCAAAATAAGCTCCCAATCGCATCAAAGGCTGCCGGATAGAATGCCTTTGGGACTTCCGAAGTCTGATAAATCACTTGCCATAAGACAACACTGGTGCTATAATATATGTCAAGTTTGTATGTCAAGCCGAGGAAGACGGCAAGGGATGCTCGATCGTTTAAACGCTCATTTCCAGGATGTATCAGCCAGAGATTGGAAATTGCTCATCAGCCTGCTGATCGTGCTCAACGCCATAGCGATAGCCGGCCTGGGTTGGTTGGCGTTTGACTGGTCATCCACGCCACCGCCCGTCGTGGAGGCTCGCGCGCTGGCCCAGGCACCGCCGACTCGCACCCCGTTGCCAACATTTACCACCACACCCACGCCCACGTTTACGCCCAGCCCGACCAACACGATGGTCCCCACCTGGACGCCGACGCCGACCGACACCCCGACCATCACTCCCACCCCTACCGACACGCCGACGCCAACCAATACCCCCAAACCGGCCACGGTCGTTCGGCGGCCAACGGCCACCTTCACCCCATCTCCCTCCCCCACCCCGAACGTTGATTTCCAGGCCAGCGTCCGCCAGTTGACGGCCTGCGAAAACGAGGGCAAACATCACCTGTTCATCTACGTGAGAAACATAAACGGCGAGGGGATGCCCGGCGTTCGCGTGCGCGTCGCCTGGCCGGGCGGTGAGGCAACGATGATGACCGGCGAAAAGGTTTACGTCGACCCCGGCTTCGTAGACTTCGCCATGTTCAAAGGCAGTTACACGGTGCAGGTGCTCGATTACGTCAGCGAAATTGCCGGGCCCGTCTCCCCCGACATTCCGCGCAGCGAGACGTGCGCCGAGACCGGCAACCCGGTTGCCAATTCGTTGTTTCATTATTCTTACGAAATCGTCTTCCAAAAGGTTCGATAGCCAGACTCGTTGGAGTGAACGAAGGCATGCCCGATTTTAAGCCCTGGCAGTGGGCAACACTCATCGCGCTATTGATCGCCCTGAACGTCGTGGTCATCGGCGGGCTGATCTTCGTGGTGGCCACTTATGATCTGTGGGCCAACCCCACCTATCTGGCCGCCGAGCCGACCGTGCCACCCTGGGCCACCCCCACCGCCACCCGTCGGCCTACCTTCACCCCTACTTTCACACCCCAGGTGTGGCCAACCGCCACACCCACCCGCACGCCGACCCGCACGCCTCCGCCGACGGCCACCTGGACGCCCCTGCCCACCCGCACGCCGACCATCACCTCCACGCCCTGGCCAACAGACACGCCGACGCCCTATCGCCCGCCGACCGATACCCCAACCCGAACACCCACCCGTACCCGGGTGCCGACGCGCACGCCGCGGCCCACCTCAACCCCATCACCTTCGTCCACCCCCACCCCCACGCCCCGGCCCTCACCGACCCAAAGTCCGACGCCCACCCCAACCCCCACGGTGAGGCCCTCGCCCACACCGACCGGCGTCGCAATCATCGCCGGCCCGTCGGCCACCGTCACGCCTACCGCCAGCCCCAAACCGAGTCCATCCCCCACCCGCACCCCATCCCCCACGCCGACGCCCAGCCCAACCTACACAGCCACGCCATCACCCACCCCGACGAGCACCCCCACGTCGCCACCCAGCCCCACGGCCACGCCGTCGCCCAGCCCCCAGCCGTTGGCTTTCGGCGCTCAACCCGCCCCGGCCCCCGCCCCTCCCGGCGGTTGGGCCGAGGCAGAAGACCTTCGGGAAGCAGAAGCCGACCCCCTGGCCGACAACAGCATCAGCCTCTCGTGGGAGCCCATCGCCGATGCCACCGTCTACCGGATTTACAGCGACGTGGGCACCGGCTATGGCGTGTACATCTTCAAGGCCGAGACCGACCGACACACGCTAACCGATGTGAGCCTGCGGGCTGGACTGGGCTATCGTTATCGCATCGGGGCCGTTACGCCGACGGGCGAAGCGACCGTAGCCCGCGCCGCCGCCATCACCGCGGGCCGCGCCTCGGTCGCCAGCGCCGTGGACACATCGGCGCCGGTCGCACCCACGCCAACCCGGACCCCGGTTCGCGTGACTCCCGCGCCCACCCCCCTGCCGCCCGACACCATCATCCTGGGACTGCTCAGCTCCACCGACTACGCCGACGCCGCGGATGGCACCCTGACCATCGTGGGCGAGGTGCGCAACGACTCCCAGCTCGACGTGGGACACACCACCGTCACCGCCACCTTTTACGGGGACAACGGCCAGATAATCGGCGAAGTCAGCGGCCAGACAATGCTCCAAACGTTGCCCCCCGGTGTCCGGTCTCCCTTTGTCATCACCTTGCCGCGCCCAACGGGTGTGTCGAACTACAGCCTGCGCGCTACCGGCCGTCCCATCCCCCCCGCCACCACCAACGCGGAATTGGTGGTGGTCAACACCCGCCGATTTGAAGATACCACCGGCTTTTACCACGTGGCCGGCGTCGTCGAGAACACCGGCCCCCGAAAAGTTGAACAGGCACGGGTGATTGTCACCCTTTACGACCGGGGGGGGCGTGTAATAAACGTGGGGTTCGCTTATCCTCGACCCTCATCCCTGCTCCCCGGCACCCGCGCCGACTTCGACGTAGCTTTCACCTATTACCCAAAAGTCTTCAGCCACACGGCCATCGCCGTGGGAGATTAGCCGAATCCTTACTCATTTTATTCAAAATCCCGGTTTGATGGTATAATTGCCCAAAGTGGGAAGAAGGAAAAATGACACTGCGGGCAATTCTCCAACAAAAACCAGAACTATTCGACCGATTGGCCGACCACTGGCGACAGGTGACCGGGGGTCAGCTTTTGGCGATAGACGAAACCGGGGAGTTGGCAGCCAGCGGCAACGGCGACGTGCCCGAAAGCTGGCGCGAATGGCTTGCCCATGCAACCGCCAACCAGCCGCAGACCACTCTTTCAAAAGAGGCTCCATACGCGCCGGCATGGAGCGGCGCACAAGGGGCAGTCCAGGGAGGCCCCGCTCCAACGAGCGCCCCTGCGATGGCGCAACCGGCCCAGATAGCCCCCCTCGAAGTCCAGGGGACGCCGATAGGCTATCTGATGGCGATAGGCGAAGCGCCACCGGCGCTGCTCAACTGGAGTGCCGAGGCGTTGGGTGCGCTGATAGCCGCCGAGCAGACGATCCAGGGCATGACCGATGAACTCATCAGCGCCTGGGATCAACTTGAGCTGGTTTATCGTGTCACCCAGTCCCTCGCCTCGACCTCCGACCTGATCTCCGTGCTGCACTCCATCCTGGCCGAAGTCAAGCGGGTTCTCAACGCCAGAGAAGGCTTTTTGATCCTGGAGCAAGAAGACGACCTGAAACAGGTGTCGGTCGGAGGGGACAGCCGGTTTTCGCACCAACGGCGACATTTGTATCACCGGTTGCAACGCGCAGAACGACTGGTCCTTTGCAACGACCCCGAGACCGTGCGCGAATTTTGGCCCGATGCCCCCGACGATCTCACCAACCTGCTCGGTATGCGTCTGCCAATTACAACCTCGGCCCAGGCAGTGGTCGGACTGACGAACAAGGGAGGCCGCGGCTTCACCGCCGGCGACGGCAAATTGCTAACCGCCGTCGCCGAACAGATTGCCGCCATCATCAACAACACCTTGCTCCACCAACAGATATTGGTCCAGGAGCGGATGCAGCGCGAGCTGGAAATCGCTGCCGAAATTCAAGTCAGCCTGTTGCCGCACGGATTGCCCCAGATTCCCGGCGTAGAGTTCGCCGTAGCCTCTCTCCCCGCCACCGAAGTGGGCGGCGACTTTTACGATTTTATCTCGCTCGACGAGGATCACCTGGGCATCGTCGTCGGCGACGTGGCCGGCAAAGGCGTGCCGGCCGCCATGCTCACCTCGCTGGCACGCACCATCCTACGCGTCGAAGCGGGATACGGCCATTTGCCACAGCGCGTCATCACCCGAACCAACCACGCCCTGATGCAAGACCTGCAACACGCCGAAATGTTCGTCACCGCCCTGGTAGCCTACCTGGACTGGCACAACCTGACCCTGACCTACGCCAACGCCGGCCACACCCCCGGCCTCTGGTGGCGCGCCGGCCAGGCCACCTTCGAACCCCTGGCGGCGACCACCCCCCCGTTGGGCATTCACGTGACAGGGCTGGGCGGCGACCAAACGCTGCACCTCTCGCCCGGCGACTTTGTGCTCTTCTACACCGACGGTGTCACCGAGGCCAAATCGCCCGAAGACCAACTCTTTGGCAGCGACCGTCTGAAAGAGGCGCTGGTCGCCCACGCCGGCGGCACCGCCGACGACCTGGTACAATCGGTGTTGAGCGCAGTCCGCGCGTTCCGCCGCGACACGCCCTGGTCCGACGACGTAACCATGATTGCCATGCGGGTGAAGCCCTCCGCCGCCCCTGAGCATAGCCAATCGGAGCCCGTCGTCGAGTTTGCCGTCCCGGCGGACCTGGGCTCCCTGGACAGCATTTCCGAGCACGTCACCCACGCCTGTCGCCTGTTGCCCGATCTGCCAGCTTCCCCTGCCAGCGACGACTTTATCTACCTGGTCGAACTGGCCGTCTCGGAAATTTGCACCAACATCATCCAACACTCTTACCTTATGACCGGCGGCGAGATTCGAGGCCGCCTGACCCTGCTGGCCGATGGAATCCAGGTTGACCTTTACGACGACGGAGAGAGCTTTGACCCGGCCACCATCCCCGAGCCTGCCCCCCAACTCGATTCGCTGAGCGAAGGCGGCTACGGGTTGCACATCGTCCGCCAGATTATGGACGAGGTCACCTACCAGGCCAACACACCCAATGGGAACCACTGGCGATTGATCAAGTATACCAGCGGACATTGACCTGACCGGGGACCAGCGGGTGTGATTGCCCCTGCAATCGGTATTTTCAGAAACACGAGGAGGTAACGGAAGAAATGGAGATCACCCAACGCACCATCGATGAAAAGACGTGTGTCATCAGCTTGAGCGGCACGCTCAACGCGCGCTCGGCCGATCAAGTGAAGGATGCCTTCCGCGAAATTGTGGGGGAGGGTATACGGCAGGTGGTTTTAGACCTGGGCGACGTGCCCTTCATCGATAGTTCCGGCCTGGCAGCCCTGGTCTCGGGGTTGAAGACATTGAACGAGAAAGAGGGCAGCCTGAAACTGGCGTCGCTGCAATCGCAGGCCGACCTTCTGTTCAAGTTGACCATGTTCGACAAAGTCTTCGAGATCTTCCCCGACGTCGACGCGGCCCTTCAGACCTTTGCATCATGATGAACGAAGTCAACATCACCATTCGCACCGAAGCAGCAACCGACCGCTACGCCTCCGTCATCCTGGCCGGCCGCCTCGACGCCCGAAATGCCCAAACGGTAAAAGAGACTCTCAAGCAGCTCATTGATGGGGGCACCACCCACCTGGTGGTGGACCTGGCCCAGGTGCCCTTCATCGACAGTGCCGGATTGGCAGCGCTGGTGTCGGCTCTCAAGGCGACCCGTCGTGTAGGGGGAAACATATCGCTCTCCGGAGTCCAGCCGCAAGCGCGTACTGTCTTTTCGTTGACGATGCTCGACCAGGTTTTCACCATCCACCCCACCGTTGAGGCCGCTTTGGATAGCCTGATGGCAGATAGCTGACGGCGATTGGCCGACGGCCGGCCGCTTGTCAGCTATTGGCTACCCGCAGGAGAGCTTATGGTCGCCACCATTCTCATCGTTGACGACGAAATCCACATACGCCGCCTCACGGCGCGCGTTCTTGAACTGGCCGGGTACCGCGTGCTCGAAGCGTCCAGCGGCCCCGAAGCCTTGCGTCTGACCCAGGAAACACGGCCCGACGTCATCACCTGCGACATCTCTATGCCCGGCATGAGCGGTTTCGATGTGCTGGAGATCCTTAAATCTCAGCCTGTCACCGCCGAAATCCCGGTTATTATGCTCACCGCCATCGGGCAGGAAAAGGATGCCGCCCGGGCCACAGAACTGGGCGCAGCAGATTACATCACCAAACCCTTCAGTTCGACCAATCTCATCGAAACGATCCAACGTCAACTGATCTCTCGTGAAGATGAGTAGGGGCGAGGCATTCCCGACATCGAGTTTGCCGAGCCGGGCTCCTTGAACGGACCGAGGAGCTTCCCCGGCAAGGCCTGGGTCGGAATGCCTCGCCCCTATCAAATTTTCAACGCTCACATTGGCGTAGCCCACCAAAGGGCAACCGCAAGTGCCCCGTACGGGGTACAAGGGTTGCCCCTACCGAGCACCATATTCCAATATGAGCGGGTTGGCTTCAAAGCTGGCCTTGCATGCTCCACGGGCCGGCCCAGGTTATTTTCACGTCCACCCGTCTTCCCCGCCACCCTTCACCATCGTTTGTATCGCCCGCGTCGTCAAAGAAGACCAGCTTGTTGGTTCGGGTTCGCCCCTTCCACTTGCCCTTGTGTTTCTCCTCCACCAGGATCTCAACCCGCTGACCCAACAGCCGGCGGTTGATGTCGGCGGCGATGCGCTCTTGCAGTTCGTTCACCGCTTGCAGGCGACGTTTCTTCTCTTCCGGCGGCACGTCGTCGTCCATCCTGGCCGAGACAGTGCCCGGCCGAGGCGAATACATGGCCACGTGACACACGTCCATCTTCAGTTCGGCCAGCAGGTCGAGGGTGGCCTGGAACTGGGCCTCGGTCTCTCCCGGAAAGCCGACGATGACGTCGGTGGCGATGGAAGCACTGGGGATGCGCTCGCGGATGCGGTAGATGAGGCGGCGGTAGTCGTCCACGGTGTAGCCGCGCTTCATCCGGGTCAGCACCTCGTCGTGACCGGCCTGCACGGGGACTTCGATGTGTTCGCACACCTTCGGCAGTTCGGCGACGGTCTCTATCAACCGCTGGTCGAAGTAGTTGGGGTGGCTGGTGAGGAAGCGAATCCGCTCGATGCCCTCAACCTGGTGCACCACGCGCAGCAAGTCGGGCAGACGGGGACCGTCGGGCACGTCGAAGCCGTAGCGGTCCACAATCTGCCCCAGCAACGTCACCTCTTTCACCCCCTGCTCGGCCAGCGAGCGCACCTCGGCCACGATCTCGCCCACGGGGCGGCTGCGCTCCCGGCCACGGCGATAGGGGACGATGCAAAAGGTGCACACGTGGTTGCACCCGTAGAC
>JAJRXB010000182.1 GCA_024276515.1 Chloroflexota bacterium | reverse complement strand
TTACGACTTCCGGTTGCGGTGGGCGATGTTCTTGATTCCGAATTGAGAGCCGGGTAAGGGTGATCACCTCCTCCCCCTCGCAGGGGGAGGATTGAGGTGGGGGTGGAGGGGACGCCGGAAAAATGCCTGCACCCGGGACGGAATCGCTCTCCGGGCGAGATCCCACCCTCCCCCGGCCCTTCCCTGCCAGGGAGGGGTGAACGCTTACGACTTCCGGTTGCGGTGGACGATGTTCTTGCTTCCGAATTGAGAGCCGGGTAAGGGTGATCACCTCCTCCCCCTCGCAGGGGGAGGATCGAGGTGGAGGCGGAGGGGACACCGGAAAAATGCCTGCATCCGGGACGGAATCGCTCTCCGGGCGAGATCCCACCCTCCCCCGGCCCCTCCCTGCCAGGGAGGGATGAACGCTTACGACTTCCGGTTGCGGTGGGCGATGTTCTTGATTCCGAATTGAGAGCCGGGTAAGGGTGATCACCTCCTCCCCCTCGCAGGGGGAGGATTGAGGTGGGGGTGGAGGGGACGCCGGAAAAATGCCTGCATCCGGGACGGAATCGCTCTCCGGGCGAGATCCCACCCTCCCCCGGCCCCTCCCTGCCAGGGAGGGATGAACGCTTACGATTGAGGTATCTGCCTATTGAGACATAAGCAAGTTTGTGATATACTATCACTGTGAGGATGGGGCGCTGGGGATGTGCAAAGGCGTTTGGTTTAGCTCACCCACCCAAAGCCCCCGCGCATAGATTGAGGCGTTTAACTGTGGTTCAGTGTCCGGTCTGTAGAACCAGGTACGTTGCCAACACCATATACTGTGCCGAATGCGGAACATACCTCCTGGAGGGAGACGACCTCGGAACCGACCCCATCGAGGTGGCACAGATCAGATGGCTGGGAAAAGCCGACCGATCCCAGTTCAGGGATACGAGTTTGCCCGATACCGGGCCACTAACCATCCGTTTACGCATCGGTAAGGCTTCTCGGGAACGGGAGCTGGAAGTTTCACTGCTGAAGCCAATCCGCCTGGGGCGTAGTGATCCAACGCAAAACGTCTTCCCCGAAGTAGACCTGACGGACGACCTGGGTATGGAGTATGGCGTATCCCGCGAGCACGCTCGCATCTCCCGGCGGGGCAGCACCGTCGTGATAGAAGACCTGGGGAGCACCAACGGCACCTTGCTCAATGGGGAACGACTGGACCCTTATATGCCCGAACCTCTCAAGCATGGCGACCAGCTTCAATTGGGCAAACTGCTCATTCAGGTGAGCATTGCCGGAAAGTAAACCCAGGGCGATTAGCCCGACCACAAGCAAGAGTGCCCAACCAAGAAGTGCAAGGGGGCGGAGGGGCAGGGGAGCGGGTCGGAGTCGCTCAACTTAACCAAAAACGCTCCCTCGTAGCGGCGTTTACGCCAGACCTCGGCCAGATTGGCACACACCGAGCGCGACGAACGACGAATCTGGTCCGTGAGCGAGGCAACACATCTGATTCAGCGTGTCACGCCCCAGTTGGCATTCGTTGACGTGGTGTTGGGTGAGGAGGATGGTATCCGCTGCACGCGACGCATCAAGGCATTGTCACCCCAGTCACGCATCATCTTGATCAGTGCTTATCCCGACCGGGAGTTCCACCGGCTGGGTCTGGAGGCTGGCGCTGTGGCTTTCCTGGACAAAAAAGACCTGGACGCAGCGACGCTGCGCCAGGTCATAGAGGACGTGATAGGGTGAGCCTGGATGACGTTCAAAGTTCAGGCGCTATCCAGGCCATCCTTCCCCTCGGCTGAGATGGCGATACGCACACCTCACTCCTCTTCCAGTTCGTTGAGCCGGTCGTTGATGCGCTTGAGCATCTCTTGCAGATCCTCGGCGCGGGCCTTGAGCCAGTCTGTCTCTTGCTCACGGGTCATGCGCGGCCCGAAGGGGAGCACGTCCCAGGCCGGGCCGCAGGCGCAACGTCCCCAGCCCCGCCCGTGCCAGCCAAACCCGCGACCGAAGCCCCAACCGGCCCCCGGATTCGCGTAGCCGGGAACACCGTATCCGGCGCAGTAGCCGGCGCGTCGCCCGGTCATCGGTCCCATTCCCATTGGACCTGTTCGATCTCCGCGTGGCATTTGATTCACCTCCTTTGCTGAGGTGACAGTCACTTTTAGCACAATGATCAGGTCAGAATTTGAAAAATCACCCCGTTTTTTGCGCCGGTTCAAGTGACTGTCACCTGCTTTTGCTTAAAAGGGAACAACGCTAATTACCAGTTTCCTCGCCGGCGTTGCCGGCGGCGACGTTGCCGATCTCCCTTCCGCCCCAGCGCGACCTGCCCGGCGGGGCGCGTGCGCCGATCCCACAGCGCCAGCGCCAGCGACGCCAGGCGCGGCACCACCTCACGTCCGGTCCAGAGCAACGCCGAGCCGATGGCCGGCAAGGCCCAATTGCGCGGCGACAGGGCCGTGATCTGCGGTTTGACTCTCACCACGTTGGCCGGTCGGGGGATGGCAGGCTCGATTTGTTCGCTCCTCGCCGGCCCAACCGCTTCGACCGTCGGCGTCACTTCGCCCCTGACGACCTCTCCCTCCACAACCTCCCCTTCCACAGCGGGCACAAGTTCGGACGATTCGGCCCTCTGGATAGCGCCGGTAGGGCACACGTCCAGACACGCCAGACACTCGTTGCACAGGGCAAGGTCAATCGTTGCTACGTCTTCCCTTTCATCCAGGCTGATCGCGCCGGTGGGACAGGCCTCCACGCACACCGCGCACCCTGTGCATTGGGCGTGATCTACGTACAACAAATCGCTCACCTCCTCTCATTCTCCATCCCCGGCGACGTTCACCCCTCCCTGGCAGGGAGGGGCCGGGGAGGGTGGAATCTCGCCCGGAGAGAGATTCCGTCCGGGACGCAGGGAGTTTCTCCGGCGTCCCCTCCCCCCCTCCCCCTACGAAGGGGAGGGGGTGAACGCTTACTTCCCGGCGACGTTCACCCTATGTCCTCCTTCGTGTGTTGCTCGTAGGTGGTCAGGAAATGGTGAAGGATGCTGTCCGTCTCCCGCAGACCCTCCACCCAGTCGGCCAGGCAGTGGCGCCCGGCTTGCGTCAGCCGGTACACCCGACGCGCCGGCCCTTCTGACGACTCGGTGTCCCACTCCGATTGCACCAGCCCGGCCGCTTCCAGGTCGCGCAGCGTGCGATAGACCGGGCCGGGAGCCACGTCGCCCAGGCCAAAAGGTTCCAGTGCGCTGATCAGTTCGTAGCCGTGGCTTGCGCCCTGGTGCAGGAGCAACAGCAGGCACGGCTCCAGAAAGCGACGTATCGCTCCCCTGGCAAACCGCCCTTTTCCACCCCGGCCTCGCCGGCGTCTCCTCTGGTGCATCGAACTCCTCCGATGTTGGTTTCTTGTATCTATGTATATTCTGTACCTAGATATAATATAGCACTAAACGCCGGTTTTGTCAAGAGGTGCTGCCGGTTGCTGCCGCAGAGGGGGAAGCCCGATGAACGTCTGCCAGACGGCGGTCTTCGCGGCAACGCCGTGTTTTGACAACCCATCCGATGCAAGGTATACTCAGGCTCAAATCCTTCACATAGGCTAATTGCCATCAATCCTATGACCTCAACCCTGCGGGCAATCGCCCGCTACTGGTTTTTGGCCGCCCTGATCTTCCTTCTCGCCATCTTGCAATTGGGGCTCACATCGGCAACACCTTCTAATTCCCCGTCGCCCGGCCCGGCTCCCCAGGGAGAGGCCGATGCCGGCTTGCCGGGCGTGCCCATACGTGCCACGAACCTCGTGCCAGCGTCCACGCCATCGCCAACCCAAACACCGACGGCGACGGCTACGCCCACCATCGCCATCACGCCCACCACCACCTCACCCGCCACGCCGCGCCCGACAACCACACCAATGCCCTCACCCACCGCCACACCCGCACCATCGCCCACGCCTACGTTCACCCCAATCCCCATGCCGACGCCGGACGGCGTTTCTCGCACAGCCCACGTCCCCATCCTGATGTATCATTACATCTCGGACCCCCCCGCCGGCGCCGACGTCTACCGGCGAGACCTGTCGGTGACGCCGTCCAATTTCGAGGCACAACTGGCCTGGCTGCGCAGTCAAGGATACGAAAGCATCACCCTGACCGATCTGGTTTACTACCTGGCCCTCGGCTGGCCGCTGCCGGAAAAGCCGGTCATCCTCACTTTCGACGACGGCTACCGCGATGACTACACCAACGCTTTCCCTCTGCTCAAAAAGTATGGTTACGTGGGCACCTTTTTCCTCATCACCCGCCCCATTGATTACGGCGACCCGACTTACCTGTCGTGGGACATGGTGAAAGAAATGCACCGGGCCGGCATGGACTTTCAGCCGCACGGATACCGTCACTTCGACCTGCGGGGCAAGAACGTGGACTTTTTAGTCTACGAAATCGTCGGTGCCAAAGAGGCCATCGAAGCCCGCACCGGCGAGGTGGTTCGCTTTTTTTCCTACCCCTCCGGCAGCTACGACCAGCAAACCGTCGCCGTGCTCCAATCGGCTTACTTTTGGGGAGCTGTCATCACCGGGCAGGGAGCGACTCACACCTACGACGATCTCTTTGAGTTGACCCGCGTCCGCGTCCGGGGAGATCACACCCTCCAAGACTTCGAAGAGCTGATGAGCTACGACTGGTAGCCAAACGGCAGATGTATTTTGACGCACTGACCATCGCCGCCATCGCCACCGAGCTGCGCGCCGAACTCCTCGGCGGGCGCGTGCAGCAGCTATTGCTCCCCGACCGGCTGTCGGTGGCGATGGAAATTTTCGCGAGCCGCCGACGACGCTATCTCCTCGCCAGCGCCCATCCGCAGACGGCGCGCGTTCACCTGCTGGCCGACAAGCCCCGCCGAGGCGTCGACACCGTCCCTCCCCTGTTGCTCCTCTTGCGAAAGTATGTGCGCGGCGCGCGTCTGGTTGACGTGCGCCAGCCCCCTGCCGAGCGGATTTTGCACCTGGCCTTCGACAGCCCCCAGGGGCCGGTGACGCTGGTCGTCGAAGCCATCGGGCGCTACAGCAACCTGATCCTGGTGGGTGAGGACGGGACGGTGCTCGATGCCATCAAGCGGGTAGGGCCAGAGATGAACCGCTACCGCGTGGTGTTGCCAGGCCACCTGTACGTTCCACCCCCGCCACAAGACAAGCTCCTCCCCGCCGACGTAACCGAGTTGCGTCTGCGACAAACCCTGGCCCGGTGGCCACCCAACACCCCCGTCCGGCAGGTATTGGTTGGAGGCATCGCCGGCATCAGCCCGCTGACCGCGCGGGAGATCGTCTTCCGCGCGTTGGGAGACGTGGACGCGCCGGTCGAGACAGTCCGACGAATCAGTCCCTTGCTCGATGCGTGCCGTACGCTGACGACGGAATCGCCGCAGCCGTGCGTCGTCCACGACGAAGAAGGGGAAATCGTCGCCTTCGCTCCCTACCTGTTGACGCACATTGGAGTCTGCGAGCCGGTTCAAAGCATCAATGCAGCGGTGGCAGCTTATTTTGGCCGCGAATCTTCCGGGGGCTATCAGACAGCCAAAGCACCGCTGCTCCGGGCTATCGAAGCGGGCCGCAAGCGTTTGGCCCGTCGGCGGGCCAGGTTAATGGAGGAGAGGGTCGCCGTCGGTGATCCGGAGTCACTGAGGCAAATGGGCGAGGCTATTCTGGCTTATGCTCATCAGATTGAACCGGGGCAGTCGGAATTGATCGTTGAGTGGACAGCAGGGGAACCGCCGCTGCGGGTGAAGTTAGACCCCACCCTATCGCCCGCCGACAACGCGCAAGCCTGCTTCCGGCGTTATCGCAAGGCGCAGCGAGCGGCAAAAGAGATTCCGGCACAGATGGCGCAGGTCGAGGTGGAAGAGAAATACCTGGAGCAACTGACGCACGACCTGGCAACAGCCGAGAACCGTCCCGAGATTGATGCGGTGGCCGTCGCGTTGGCCCAGGCGGGCTATCTGAAACGGAAGCGGAAGTCATCCTCTCCGGTCGCCCGCCCTATGCGCTTCACGTCGCCCGACGGCTTCACCGTGTGGGTGGGCAAAAACGCCCTGCAAAACGAGGAGTTGACCTTTCGTCGAGCCTCGCCCGACGACCTGTGGTTGCACGCGCGCGGCATACCGGGCGCGCACGTGGTCGTGCAAACGAAGGGGGAACGAATCCCCGAACGCACCGTCGAATGGGCAGCCGGGCTGGCCGCCTACTATTCGCGGGGGCGAGACGACACGCAGGTAGCGGTGGACGTGGTCCAGCGGCGACACGTCCGCCGGCTCAAAGGGGGACGACCGGGGCAGGTGATCTATCGCCACGAGCGGACACTTCAGGTAGCGCCGGCCGCGCCCCGTGAGACGTGAGACGTGTTGCGTGGAGCGTAAAACGTGATGCGTGACTCCTCACGTTTCACGCTTCACGCTTCACGTTTCACGCTTCACGATCATTTCACTTCGATTTTGGTCGCCTTCTTGGGCCGTTCTGGCTCTTCTTCCATCTCTTCGATGGCGGCGTCGAGGAGGCTGCGCACGGCCAGCAGCATCTCTTTGCGGGCGGCGCGGGTGTGCTCCCTGAATTGCTCAGGGAAAATCCGCGGACGCTTGTCCTTTAGCGTGCGCCGCAGGCCCTTGATGCCATCGGCCAGCCATTCCTCCAGATCGAATTCTTCCACTTCAGCTTTTGTCTTCTTCTCGGCCATAAGACACCTCCTCCTTCAGCGATAGGCTTCGCGTCGGCGCTTCACACAGCAATATCCTTGATGGCTCGCCGCAAGATGCGAACGCTATACATCTACACCCTCAGCTTGCAATTCTGCTTTAGCCTGTTCCCAAGGGATTGCTTCTTCACCACTCTCGCGGAGACGACGAATTTCCTCAGCGTCTTCCAAATCCTCCAGTAGCGTCAACAATTCTTCCCAGATACAGTTCAGTGACACTCATTTCAACCTCCGCTTCCACTCTCTCCCCTCTATTTCTCAGCGATGGCGATGATGCCCGTCCCCACCGGCAGACTGAGCCAGCGCAGCAATTGGGCCTCCAACCACCCCACAACCGTCAGGGCGGCATTGACCGGCGGCGAGGCGGGCTCCATTTCCACCTGATATTCATCCTCGCTCAGGTGATGCGAAGCCAGCTCCGGTTCGCTGCTGCTTCTGCGGCGCAGCAAAATCAGGACCGCAGCCAGCGGGAAAATGAAGAAGTTGTTGTAGGTCATACGGCGGACGTGGAAGCCGGCCTCTTGCAACTTGTGGCGCAACTCGCCGGCAGTGTAACGTCGGACGTGGGCGTTGATGTCGTCGTTATGACTCCAAAGCCACATAAAGGCCGGCACGGTGATGACCACGTGACCACCCGGCTTGAGCACACGATGAATCTCGCGCAGAATGCTCATATCGTCCTCGTTGTGCTCGATCACGTCCAGGGCGGTCACCGCGTCGAAGCTGGCGTCGTCGTAAGCCAGGCCCTGGGTGGCGTCACCCTGGTCCACGTCGTAGCCGCGCTGGCGAGCGATTGCCACCGGGCGCGGATCTATTTCTACACCCTTCACCTGCCCGTAGCGACTCAGGTGGTGGATCATATTGCCCGCGCCGCAGCCAACGTCCAACAGTTTGAGGTCTCGGCCCGGCAGAATCGGGTCCATCATCGCCAGCAGGGCGCGGGTGCGACTGGCAAACCACCAATGCTTGTCTTCTTCAATTTGCTCCGGCGTGCGGGTATGGGATGAAACAAGTTCGGTCACAATAGCAATGTCTCCTCGGTCGATCTCGGTAGATTCAACGTAAGCGTTCACCCCCTCCACCTGCGAGGGGGAGGGTTGGGGTGGGGGTGGAGGGGGCGCCGGAGAAACACCCTGCATCCAGGACGGAATCTCTCTCCGGGCGAGATTCTACCCTCCCCCGGCCCCTCCCTGGCAGGGAGGGGTGAACGTTTACGATTCAATTTTGTGCTCGCGGTGGGTGCGTGATTGGTCAGCAGGGGCGAACGGCCGTTCGCCCCCGCGAATGTGTGTTGCAAAAGTATTTTACCCCAAAGGAGACCAGACGACAAACGAGACGTCAAATAGGCCGTGTTGCCGAATTTCTCTCCACTGCGGGAGACGGGTAGTCTCCCTCTTGCGTGTTGGCGGCGAGAGGAGGCAAAGCCCTCACCCACCCCCGCCTGCACCCCCTCCCTCTCCCAATTTGGGAGAGGGAGGGGG